>CAYGRX010000271.1:0-1535 GCA_964352365.1 uncultured Rickettsiales bacterium | reverse complement strand
GAATAACAGTTATTGGAGCGGCCTATATTTCATTAGTTTGTGTTATTCCTGAAATATTAATTTCCCAATATAGCGTTCCATTTTATTTGGGTGGTACAAGTTTATTGATTGTTGTTTCTGTAACAATGGATACAATGGTACAAATTCAATCTCATTTATTAGCTCATCAATATGAGGGGCTATTGAAAAAAACTAATATGAAATCAGGAAGGAGAAGGAGGTAGTTTCTTATGTCGTTAAATATCGTTTTGTTTGGTCCCCCGGGGGCTGGTAAAGGTACTCAAGCTCAAATACTTGCAAATAGCTTAGGTATTCCACAACTTTCTACTGGTGATATGTTGAGAGCTGAAGTGGCTGATCAATCTACTCTTGGTAAAAAAGTTGAAAAAATTATGGAAGAGGGTGGTTTAGTATCTGATGAAATTATTTTAGATATTATAAGTGAAAGACTGCAAAAAGAAGACTGTCAAAAGGGCTTTCTTTTAGATGGCTTTCCTAGAACTCGTCCGCAAGCTGAAGGCTTAAACCTTACATTGAACAAGGTCGGCAAAGCTCTTGATTATGTGATTGAGATAGTTGTTCCGAAGGAAACTTTAATGAGTAGATCGCAGCTTAGAAAGAGGGAGGCGATGGCTAAAGGTGAAACTCCTAGGCCTGATGATAATCCTGAAGTTATGGAAAAAAGATTGCAAACATATGCTGACCAAACATTCCCGATTTTGCCATTCTATAAAGTTCTGGGTATTCACACTGAAGTTGATGGAACTTTGCCTATTGATAAGGTTACAAAAGATATATTAGGTATTATAGATAACTCAGAAGCTGCGTAATTTTTTGTTATGACAGTAATTTGGGGAGATAAAACCGAGGCGTGGTTTGATATTTGGTCACTAGAGCATTTTATAGCTGGAATGACTATGGCATCTATAGTGTTAATATTATTTCCTAAATTTGCAGGCACTGAGTTAAATGAAAAAACTAGAATTAAGTTTTTCTCAGTAATTATACTTCTAATCGCCTATATGTGGGAAGTGGCGGAATTCTATATGGAAGCTGGTTACACAAACATTGAGGCAGTTACATATTGGTTTCAAGGTGTTGAGTTTTGGGGGAATCGTTTTGTTACTGATCCATGGTTAGTTCTTGTGGGTGCGTTAATCGCGTATCATCATAGTTTTTTAAAGTGGCCTTCTAGAGTTTTCTCTTTCTCTTGGTTGTTTGTTCATGTATTTATATTTCCACACTGTATGTATATTCATGAATATTTCGGATGGGAGTAGTCACTAGTTTAAATGGGTTTAAAAAATAACATAAAGAAAAAAGTTGAAGCTAACCCTTTACTTAAAAAGAAAACCTCTGAAATCTTAACTGATTTTTTGGAAGATGACTTGAAAGGCAAGGGTGATATTAAACTTCAGGAAATATTTGATGTTTTAAAGCATCGAGGTTTTGGCTTATTATTTATTTTCTTCGGTATTATTGGTGTTCTGGCTCTTCCTCCATTATCTACCATTGCTGCTATACCCTTGATATAT
>CAYGRX010000270.1:0-1567 GCA_964352365.1 uncultured Rickettsiales bacterium | reverse complement strand
GTGAGTCCACTTTTTTATTGTGATGCATTTCCAAAATATCAATATCATAAGAATCATCTAAAATTGAGGCAACTTTTTCTGTTAAAGCGAAAAGCAAGTTCACACCTATACTCATATTTGGCGCGTAAACTATGCGAGTATCTTTTGAGTAAGACTCAAGTTCATCTTCTTGTTCTTTGTTTAGTCCAGTTGTGCCTATGACATGGGTTACGTTATTTTGTGCGCATAATTTTGCTATACTCAAAGTATTCTCAGGAGTTGAAAAATCAATCACTGCATCAAGCCCTTCAATGAATTTTTCAGCATCGGCAGTAATCTCAATATCTGTTTTTGCAACTTTTTCACCAACTGCATCACTTTTGGGGTGTTCTAAAGCTCCTGCTAATTCGCAAGCCTCATGTTCCAAAATTTCTTGAATATGATTTTGTCCCATTCTGCCAGCCGCGCCAACAACGCCAATCTTGATTGCGCCAATTTTAATTGTTTTAATTGCCTGATTCATTTTTTATTCTATTGTTTAAATGTTTATTTAATGTCCGCAAAATATATCAAAACTTATGATAAAAGCTATATTAAACTCTTGGCCAGTTCTTCTTCCTGTTTCAATTTATCTATTTTGGTTGATAATATATTCCAGAAAAAAGGATATAAAAGTTCGTGATGACTACTTAATTAAAAAGCGTCGTTACATGTTTTATGCTATCTATTCAACTGGTGCGATCGTTATTGCAATGCTTTTAATATATGTTTTGCAAACAGATTCCATGCCTGAAAAAGTCACAACTCCATTCTGGTAGGTTTAAATTTATATGGATAAAGCTGCAATAAATATAATTGAGGTTATTAATGCTTCAGGCGGTGAAGCCAGAATTGTTGGTGGCTACATTCGTGATAAAATTTTAGGAATTGATACAAATGATATAGATATTTCCACTAGTTTAACTCCAAAAGAAGTTATTAAACTTTTTGAATCTAGGGGGGTGAAGGTTGTTCCTACTGGTGTTGATTTTGGAACGGTTACAATCGTTTTGAATAAAAAGAACTATGAAATTACAACTTTGAGAAAAGATATTGATTGCGATGGGCGTCATGCAAAAGTTCATTTTTCAAAATCTTTTAAGGAAGATGCTGCCCGTAGAGATTTTACCTTCAATGCCTTCTACATGGATCTTAACGGAAAAATATATGATTATTTTGATGGACTTATTGATCTTGAAAATAGAGTTGTAAAATTTATCGGTGAAGCTGAGAAAAGAATTAAGGAAGATTATTTGCGAATATTAAGGTTGTTTCGTTTTCACGCAAAATATGGGCTTGGTGATATTCTGCCTGAGCAGGTAAAAATTTGTGAAGCAAATAGTGCTGGTTTAAAGCAAATTTCAGGGGAAAGAATTAATCAAGAGATGATTAAAATTCTTGCCTTGAAGTCTCAATTTAATTCAGTTAATCAAATGCTTAATTCTGGTATACTAAGTTTGATATCAGGTTTGAAAAATGAAGATTTTGATTTGAGTAACCTTGAGCAATTTTTGAATTTACATCAAGTAAATGTGAATCCAATTTCTAC
>CAYGRX010000269.1:0-1570 GCA_964352365.1 uncultured Rickettsiales bacterium | reverse complement strand
ATTTCCTGATAGTCATGATCCTGTTTTTTGCGTCCGGTCTTATTTGTGTGCCGGCCTTGGTTATTTCAATATTTTTAGACATATTAACTATCTATTTTTAGTGCCGCTAAGAATGCTGTTTGAGGAATTTCTACATTTCCAACCATTTTCATTCGTTTTTTCCCTTTCTTCTGCTTTTCTAGAAGTTTACGTTTTCTACTTATGTCACCACCGTAACATTTTGCAGTAACGTCTTTTCTCATGGCTGCCACTGTTTCTCTAGCAATAATTTTACCTCCAATAGCAGCTTGCAGGGCAACTTTAAACAATTGCCTTGGTATTAAATCTTTTAACTTGGATATTAAGGCTCTGCCACGAGCCTCTGCTTGACTCCTATGTAATAGCATTGCGAGTGCATCAACAGGTTCACCATTAACTAAAATTGAAACTTTTACCAAGTCACTTTCTTCATATCCTGTAAGTTCCCAGTCAAAGCTTGCATAGCCACTAGTTATGCTTTTCAATTTATCATAAAAATCAAAAACAATTTCATTTAATGGAAGTTTATATTCTAGCATAGCTCTAGTTCCAACATATGTATGGTTCAACTGAACTCCTCGTTTCTTAATGCATAAATCAATTACACTTCCTAAATAATCATCAGGAACCATAATGGTCGCCTTAATGATCGGTTCATCAATTTTATCAATCAATACAGGGTCAGGAAAATCCGAAGGGTTTTGTAAAACCTCCATTTCTCCATTTTTTCTATACAAATTGTAAATTACACTTGGTGCAGTTGTGATTAGGTCTATTCCGTATTCACGCTCTAGCCTCTCTTGAATAATTTCCATATGAAGTAAGCCAAGGAAACCACATCTAAAACCAAGACCTAGAGCCATAGAACTTTCTTGCTCATAGCTAAAGCTAGCATCATTTAAGTTTAGCTTTTCAATCGCATCTTTTAAGTCGTCGAAGTCACCTGAATCTATAGGGAATAAGCCACAATAAACAACTGGTTGGCTTGGTTTGAAGCCATCAAGGGCTTTTGCACATTCTTTTTTATCTTCTGTAATAGTATCCCCAACTTTGCAATCGGAAACCAGCTTTATATTAGCATTAATATACCCAATATCGCCTGCGCTAAGTTCATTAACGGGTTTGCGGGCAGGTAAGAAAACGCCAACTTCGTCAACTTCATAAGTTGCTTTATTGGACATCAATTTCATCTTCATGCCTTTTTTAATCTTGCCGTCAATAACACGCACAAGAACAATAACCCCTAAATATGTATCATACCAACTATCAACCAATAAAGCCTTTAGTGGGTTTTCAATTTCACCTACTGGAGCTGGGATAACTCTCACAATTTCTTCGAGTATATCAATAATTCCTTCGCCAGTCTTTGCGCTAGTGTTGATTGCATTGCTTGTATCTAGGCCGATAACCTCTTCAATCTGCTCTTTGACGCGCTCAGGATCACTTGCGGGTAAATCAATTTTATTCAAAACTGGGATTAGCTCGTGGTTAGCTTCACTAGCTTTGTAAACATTAGCTAAAGTTTGGGCCTCCACCCCTTGGCTCGAGTCAA
>CAYGRX010000268.1:0-1579 GCA_964352365.1 uncultured Rickettsiales bacterium | reverse complement strand
TCAATTAGGTGGGTGGAGCCTTTCCCATGATTAATTTTTTTAGTAATTTCCTCATAGACACGTTGCTGGTTTTTATTTAGAATTTTACTTTCTTTAGCTAAAAACTTTTTTTCTACAAGAGTTTTGCTTTTTCTTTTTAATTGTTTGAAATATTTGGGGCTGTAGCAGAGAGTTAGTAATTTTCCAATTGGCTCAGCTGTGAAATTTGATTGTAGCTGAATTAGTTTTAAAAGTTCTTTGGGGATATGGTTGCACTCAAAACCTTCAATTCTTGCTGTAGTTAAAATCTTTTTTAATTTTCCTTTGAATTCGCCTGCCTTATATTCACTTATTTCTGTAACTACTCCCCAAAGTTTTTTGCTACCAAAAGGTACGTGTACAAGGTCATTTTCCCGTATATGAAGGCCTTCTGGAATCAAATAATCAAAAGCCTTATCAAACGGTAGGGGTATTAAAACTTTGGCTGTTTCGTTACTCATTAATATAATGAAGTTTATTTATGTAGGTAAACAAGATCGCTAATTTTATATTTTTATTTGGGTATATTTTTTGCAAAATAGATTTGTAAGTTTTTAATTGAGATAAGTAATTTTGTGCAATTATATTAGCCTCCATATCTAAGAGTTTTGTAGTTTTATAGTCAATAATTAAGATGTTATCTTCATCTATTTGAACAATTTTATCAATAATACCAAAAATATTATTTCCTTTTTCGTCGATACCAGAAATCTCTACTTCGTTAAGATTTTCATCTTTGTTAAATATAAAATCTAGTTCAATGTTTTTTAAGAGCGTTTTAGTTTCTTTAATATAGGTATCTAAGTCTTTTTCATCGATTTTGTAGTTGTTTTTAATTAGGCTTATGAAGTCATCCCAATCCTTTGGCTTAATTTTAGGTAAAACTTCAAGTAGCTTATGAATAAAATTACCCCTTTCAGTTGAGCTTATAAGAGTGGTGGAATGTGAGGATGAGACCTTAGATACATTAAGTTCAGAGGGTTTTAAATTTGTCGTTGGTTTTACCTCGTTTATTTGCTCAAATAAATATTCAGGCAAGATTATATTTTTACTTTGCCTTATATTAAGGCCTTCATTTTGAGACGTATATTTTAGATATTCGTCATTTGTTAAAATTAGATTGCCATCTGAGTCTTCTTTACAATTTCCTTCAATCGAGCTTTTAATAATATTATACCAGCAGTCTGATTTCTCAAAACTTCCTGATTTATCACCAAATACATACATTTCATCTTTTGCTCGTGTTAATGCAACATAGAGCAATCTACTATTTTCAGCTGCTGAATTATATTTATTTAATTCATTTAAATTATTTAAAAGTTCATTTTTATTGTCAGAAGATTCTGGGAAAAGAATGATATCATCATCGATAATGTTTTTAGTGCTAGCTTTGCTGGTGGATGTAGTGTCAGGAATAATAACAATGGGCGCTTGTAAGCCTTTTGACCCATGAATTGTTAAGATTTTTACTTCATCTTTCTCAGCTTCACTATTTCTTTTTATTTCACTGGGGTTATTTTCAAATAAATTAACTATGTCTTGTAGATTCGCGATATTAGAA
>CAYGRX010000267.1:0-1579 GCA_964352365.1 uncultured Rickettsiales bacterium | reverse complement strand
ACATAAATTCCAAGAGAATCTTGCCAAGTTTTAATATCTTCTAAAACTCTATATTCCGATGCTTCGGTAACTATTATTTTTTTTATATTATGCTTTTTAGAAAATCTTTCTATTTCAGTGTTGAAAAACCTTGAATTTGATTCATCTTCAAGCTTTACATATTCAACCTTATAACCCTTCTCTTTCAACTCTTCTGCAAAATGTCTCATTGCTGAAAAAATAAAAATCAGCTTCTTTTTGTGATGAGGTACATAGGTGGTCTCATTAATAACTTCCGTCATTAAAATAATATCATCATCCTTTGAAAAGCCATTTAAAGAACTTATATTATGTGAAAGTTGATCACCTAGGATGTATATTAAATTTGCCATTTATATATTTGGTTCAAGATTATTTATGAACTTTTAGAAAGAACAAAACTTATTAATATTACATAGTACATGCCACACAAAAAACCATACCTACCAGAAAAGATTTGCCTAAATTGTGGAAAAAATTTTGCTTGGCGTAAAAAATGGGATAGAGATTGGGAAAATGTTAAATATTGTAGCGAGCGTTGTAGAAGAAACAAGCAGTAGAATTAGCTATTAGTATCTCATTGTAACTGTTATTCCGCCAAAACTTTCTATATCATCAGATTGCTGATCAAACTCTTTAGTTCTAAACACGTGGGTGTAAGCTATTCTATAGTCGCCAACTGAAAAAGCTAAACCAGCTTGGATGTCGCCGACAATATTCTTTTTGTCAACGCTGTGACTATCTTTCCAAGTATTTCCATCTAAAAATATATTTTGCGCAACTGCTCTAACTTCTGCATCTGCGAATAGATACCAGCCAAAGCTACTATCTTTTTTAGGTACAAAAAATTCACTTCCTGGCATTCTTGGCCTAATTTTTGGTGGTCCGTAATCAGATGGTAAATCTTTACCGAACCTTGCTGTTGCACCAATTGATGCATTAGTATGCACATTACCTAACATAAAACCTGCCTTTGGTGTGAAGTCCACCCCGTATTCACCAAAGCCATAATCTTCAAGGCCAAAGTCTGCGTAGTTTTTCCATGCATTTTCATATGATAGGATAAAGCCGGGCTCATCTTTCAATTGGTTGTCCCAGCCCTTAGAAGTATCTATATTTCTAAATCTATGAATTTCATTTTGAGATTGCTCCCCAAGTGCAGAGGGGCCAACAACTCCCGCTGTTAACTCTAGGCGTTCTAGGGTACTTCCAGTATCTGAAATTAAGCCTACACTGCCATATAACCATCCTGCATAAGGTCTTTGGTTAGGTAATAATGCCCTAGTTAGGGTGTTTTCTGGGGTGTAAATATTCTGACCTAGAGAATAGGCCACTCTTTTATTTCCTTCCAGATTAAAAAAAGGCGTGGCATTTGCAACTTTCTCCAGCCAATACGGCGTACTTGTTTCAGGTGATAACCAAGAAAACCTAATGCCGTTGGTGTAATTATCATCATCTTTTGAAAAAATATCATTTTCAAAGGTTAATGAAAAATTCCATTTATCATCAATCTCCCTTTTTTCTTCTAACTCGTCTTGAATATTATCATTTATCTCCTGAG
>CAYGRX010000266.1:0-1583 GCA_964352365.1 uncultured Rickettsiales bacterium | reverse complement strand
CAATCTTGAACTAGCTACAAAAATCTCTAAAAACCTTGATATGAAGCTTATGGACGCTGATGTTAAGCGTTTTGCAGATAATGAAATTTGGGTTGAAATTTTAGAGAATGTCCGTGGTGAAGATGTGTTCTTAATTCAATCAACTTCTTACCCTACAAATGATAATGTGATGGAGCTTTTAATTTGCCTTGATGCACTTAAAAGAGCTTCCGCTAAAAGAATTACTGCTGTTATTCCTTACTTCGGATATGCTAGGCAAGACAGAAAACCAGGTCCTAGAACTCCTATTACAGCAAAATTAATGGCAAATATTATTACTTCGGCTGGAGCGGATAGAGTTCTTACGCTTGATTTGCATGCGGGTCAAATTCAAGGGTTTTTTGACCTTCCATTAGATAATCTTTACGCAACTCCAGTTTTTGTAAAAGATATTAAAGAAAAATATAAAGATCTTTCAAACTTAGTTATAGCTTCACCTGATGTTGGTGGTGTTGCTCGTGCACGTGCTTTATCGAAAATGCTTAATGGTTCAAACCTAGCAATTGTAGATAAAAGGCGTGAGAAAGCTGGAGTTTCAGAAGTTATGAACATTATTGGTGATGTTGAGGGAAGGGATTGTATTATTTTTGATGATATATGTGATTCTGCTGGAACATTGTGTAATGCGGCGGCTGCAATTATGGAAAAAGGTGCGAAATCTGTTGCGGCTTATATCACTCACGGTGTTCTTTCTGGCAAGGCAATTGAAAGAATTCATAATTCTGCGTTGAGCCATATCTCAATAACTGATAGTATAGCTTTAGCAGATAATGCTAAAAATGAGCCAAAAGTTAGGGTGGTTTCAATTGCTCCTCTGATGGCTTCAGCAATAAAAAATATCAATAATGAATCATCCGTTTCAGTTCTCTTCGAAACTAACTAAAGATTTTTCTGGCGATAAAATAGCAGAGGAATTTTTTGCTGAGCTTGAAATCTATTTATCAGAGCTAGAGCAAATATACGCTAATGAGCAAGCCTTGGACGTTAAGGGTAAGTTATTGTTTTTAATAGCTGAACTAACTTGGTATAAGCAAGCTTTTGCAAATGACTCAATATTAAAATCGGATGATGAAGTAAATTTTACCAGTAATAAATTTGCTGAAAACTTTATAAAAATTAGAAAAGCTCATACTAATCACCCAACATTCCCGCTTGGTCACGAGGCTACAGTTCAGCATTTAAATGCTAAGATTAACATATATAACTTTGATATTAAATCTCTCAAAAAAACACATAAAAAGTTTTTAGAAATTGAGGAGATAACTACAAAACGAAAAACTGCTCAGTCATATTATGTAATTAATAATCATTCCAAAATCGCTTGGGAATCCTATCGTTTTTTAAGTGAAGATGTAAAAAACCTACTTTCTCTTGAGGATTGGCTTAACGATGCAGATGGTAATCCTAGTAAAACACTTGGTGCTCTAAAGCATAGTTTAGTTAACAGTAATAAGCTTTTTAAACAACTTTTGCTAAGTGATTTGGAGTCAATTGAAGCTTCTAATTTAAAAAATAGAATTGAAGAATTTAAAATTACTAACGCC
>CAYGRX010000265.1:0-1625 GCA_964352365.1 uncultured Rickettsiales bacterium | reverse complement strand
AGATAAAGAAGTTACATCTAGGCAATTTAAAGTTTGTAAAGAATATTGTAATATAGAAAAGTTCGGAATACTTTTAAAAAATAATAGTCAAGTAGATGACTTGCTTTATAATCAAGCCGCAGCAAGTGGTGAAAATTTTCAAGAATAAGAGCCTAGGGAGCTTTTGGTTAAGCAGGTTACATCTAACCCTAGTCATTATATGGATTCAAATAAAGTAAAGACCTTTGAAGGCTTGGTAGATAAGGTTGCTATTCTAAAAAAAATGTCATCTGGCATTGTTGCTATCAATACAAAATACCATGCTATTCTTGATGGGCACAGGCAAGAGAACCCTCAGCCAACAAATCGTAAATCAAGTAAAGGAAAAGATGGTGGTGCTGCGAATCCCAAAATATCCCAGCATTCAGATCTTAATAAAGGTAGGGATTTAAGATTTAGGGAGTAAATTGTGCAATTAAACAGCCCTAACATATCTATCCAGCACAGCATTCACATATCCAGTTTCTTTATCATTGAAAAAGTCAGCAGTGATATTCACATATTGGCTAACAATAATATTTCTTGGTGTTTTTTCATCCATCATTAGCTCCGTCAAAGCTACGATTAAAATCGCTTGAACTAACTCATTATTAGATTTTTCTACATTATCAGAGTGATGAATAACTGTTTCAATAAGGCTTTCTTTGTTTTCTTGGCATAAATCTATCAGTTTTCTTGCAAAAGCTTGTTTAAATTTTCCGTATTCAGATTTGATTTCCTCAGCGGTAAGTGAAAATAAGTTATCAATTGTCTGCTCATTATCAATGTTTGCGCTATATGTTGTTTGAATCGCGGCTAATCTTGCTAATGTTTTTTCATTGTTCATTGTTGGGTGTTCCTAGGCTTATGCCTATTAAATATTAGTTTTTTAATTATTTTTTTTGAATTCTTTTTTAATCTCTATCATTCTTATGCATGCCTCTGCAAAGCTTGCGCCTTTATTCTTATCCTTTCTTGAAGCTCTTGCCCATGCTTGTTTATTATTTTCAACTGTTAGAATGCCATTTGCAACTGCTAATCCATTATTGGTTGTTAAATCCATAATTGCGCGCGCGCTTTCATTGCAAACTGTGTCATAATGACTGGTCTCACCGCGGATAACGCAGCCTAAAGCTATAAATCCATCATATTTATCACTCTTTGATGCAAATTTTATTGCCGCGGGAATCTCTAACGCACCAGGTACAACAAGCCTATCATAGGTAAATTTACCATTTTTTAACCTTTCAATGGCCCCCAAAGCTAGCTCTTCTGCGATATTTTTGTAAAAATTTGCTTCAACAATTAATATATGTGACATTTTAATTTATACATTTAATTCAGGTGTTTAAGTCTCTAATATATTTAAACTTGGCCTGCAATATAAATCTTGGCTTAAATTTTTTTAACTTTTTTTACATTTTTTACTTGCGTTATTGTTTAAATAGATATTAGATGCTTGACGTAAGGCGCAGTAACGCTTGTTTACAGGGGGTAAGCAAGGGGTGTTTCGACCCTACTTTTTTTAATAATTTAAAATAGGAGATTAGTTATGAATAAAACTCAACTAATTGATTCAGTAGCAAATCAAACTAACGGTACTAAAG
>CAYGRX010000264.1:0-1628 GCA_964352365.1 uncultured Rickettsiales bacterium | reverse complement strand
TATAACCTCTATCGTTTATACATATAATCTCTAGTGCATGACTATACTAGCTAACGCATAACCTCTTATAATAACAGCATAATTATTAATTTTATGCCGTTGTGAATGAAGCATAAAACTCACATATCAAATTTCAAAACTAAACTAGAAGATATTTCTAGTGTTGAGCTTTCTGAACAGGAAGCCGTTGAATCATTTTCTAATTTTGCAGGGTTTGTTCAAACTCTTATGGAAATTGATGAATCACTAAAAAATCAAAGTAAACACAAAGGTAATGAAGATGCAAATATCGGAAGTTCAAATATCAATAGTTAAACCTAATAACGGGCTTATTGCGTTTGCGAGTATCGTTATTGATGGCTCAATATATTTAAGCTCAATAGCAATCCATCAAAAATTAAATGGCTCAAGCTATCGCTTAACCTACCCTACTAAAAAGATGGGCAATCAAAATATAGGCTTGTTTTACCCAATTAGCAAAAACTCAACACGAATAATAGAAGAAGCAATATTTAAAAAATTAAAAGATGTAATGAAAGGTAACAATAATGCTAGATACAATAGTTTTAACTCTTAATCCTAATGAGTTTATGATAAATGACCATAACAGATTCCAACCCTCAACAATTGGCTTGTTTCAACCGCCTTATTATAAACTTGGAGCAAGAGCGAACTTTTCTTGCTACCAGAACCCTACAAAAACCGAACTAAAGGCAGGCAATTACAAACCAAGATTAACCGCAACAAAAAGAATGAGAAATGGCGGTTTTATAATAGGTTTAAGAATAGAGTTTTCAGCCCCTAAGCTACTAAATGGTAATAACTTTGATGAACTTTGCGACAATGATTTTGATAGGCTAATATTAACCCTACTTGATAAACTAAAACAAATGGGAGTTGAAACCAATTATAAAATTCTTGCAGATGCAGAAATTTCGGCAATTCATTATTCTAAAAATATTGCCTTAACAGACTACACATCAAGCTCAATGATTATAAACGAGCTAGCCAAGCAAAACCTTAACAAACGGCTAGATTTAAACAAAACTGACTATCGCAATGAAGGGCACGCTATTAGATGCCATACGAGCAGTTACGAGCTAATATTCTATGATAAGGTTAAAGATATTGAGCAGGGCAAGAAGGGCAATAAAAGAGCTATCGAAAAAGATTCTTTTGACCAGTTAAACATATTTGAGAGCAAGAATTTACCGAAACCCTTTGAAGTTATAAGAATGGAGCTGAGGCTAGGAACTAGGACTAAAATTAAACAGATATTAAAAGCCGTTAATGAAACAGAAAAAATGACTTTAGGGTTGCTGTTTAATAGCGAAATATCACAAAAGATTTTACTACATTTTTGGAATCAACTTAGAGATAGCCTTTATCTAGCAAGTATTGCAGAAGAAAAATCAGAAATTGTTTTAGAGAAATTATTAGAAAAGCTAAAACCTACAAAAGCCCTGCAAATAATTGGCGGTTTAACTATGATTAATCAAATTGGTGTTCGTGGCTTGCGTGCATTAGTGGAAAAACATACTACAAGCAGAACTTGGCAACGAATAGCAAAAGAGATTACTGAAACGAAAATTGAACCTTCACAAAGATTTCAAGCAATAAAAAATATA
>CAYGRX010000263.1:0-1671 GCA_964352365.1 uncultured Rickettsiales bacterium | reverse complement strand
TTACTCAATATCAATGGTTCTAAAGGAAACTTTGAAGGATATAAAATCTTGGGATGCTAAAATTCTGGCAACTGACCTTGATACTAACATGTTAGAAACTGGTAGATTAGGTAAGTATAAAATTGAAGATGTTGAAACGGTACCAGCTAGATATCGCAAATATATCAAAAAGAATAGCGTGGAAAATACTGTTTTAATGAAAGATGAAATAAGAAATTTAATAACATTCAAGCAGCTTAATTTTATGGAAAAATGGCCAGTAAAGGGACCTTTTGATATAATATTTTGTAGAAATGTTGTTATTTATTTCACTAAAGAAACACAAAAGGCAGTTTTTGAAAAATTTGCTAGTGTTCTTCGTGATGGAGGCCTTTTATATATTGGCCATTCTGAGAATTTACAGGTGGTTAGTGATAGGTTTGAACATTTAGGCCAAACAATTTATAGGAAAATTAAGTGAAGAAAATTCCAATAAGAAGGACTGATTCCGAGAATAATCAGGTTGGCGGGTTTGATGATGGTATCAAAAGATACTACGATCAAAATATGGAGCTAACAGTAGTAAAACTTATGACTGGTGATTGTTACTACACAAATGAAAGCAGGGAAATGTTGGTTACAATTCTTGGTTCATGTGTTTCTGTTTGTTTAACTGATCCGTTGTTAAAATTTGGAGGTATGAACCATATATTGCTGCCGGGTGAAGGCACTGGATCAGACCAACAAAATTCCACAAGGTTTGGTGCTTTTGCTATGGAAGAGCTAATTAATGGACTACTTAAACTTGGTGCACAAAAAGCTAGAATGAAGGCAAAAATTTTTGGTGGTGGTAACGTTATAAATAATAGCACTATGATAGGTGAAAGAAATATAGCTTTTGTAAAAGAATTTTTACACCAAGAAGGGATTCAGATAGTATCTGAGGATGTTGGAGGAGATATTGCCAGAAGGCTGCATTATTTTCCAGATACTGGAAAAGCAATGCTAAGAAAACTTAGGCGTAAAGAAGATTACGTAATTCTTGAAAAAGAGAAAGAATATCAAAGTAAAATTAAGAGGGATGAAAAAGAAAAAACTCCTGATGTTGAGTTATTTTAAATTTAAAAGTTATGCCAAAAATTAAAGTTTTAATAGTTGATGATTCATTGCTAATCAGGCAGATGTTTAAAACGATACTATCATCTACGCCTGATATTGAAGTAATTGGCACTGCCCATGATGCATTTGATGCAAGAGAAAAGATAAAATCCTTAAACCCTGATGTTGTAACGTTAGACATAGAAATGCCAGGAATGGATGGTTTAACATTTCTTTCAAGAATTATGAAGCTAAGGCCGATTCCAGTTGTTATGGCATCTTCTTTAACTCAAAGGGGTGCAAGTGAAACTATTCGTGCATTAGAGCTGGGGGCAGTAGATTATGTCTCGAAAAATACCAGTACAGATTTTGATGCAGCAAACTTGGCAGACTTATTGATTGATAAGGTTAGGGCGGCTTCAAGGGTAAAAGTAAGTAATGTAAGTCTATCAGCAAACTCTAGCACTCAAATTGAGATTGATGAGAATATAAAATTTAAAAAGAATATTATGTTTTTTATTGGTTCCTCCACTGGTGGTGTAGAATCTCTTAAGGAAATTTTGATAAGGTTACCTTCTAACTTTCCACCAATAT
>CAYGRX010000262.1:0-1674 GCA_964352365.1 uncultured Rickettsiales bacterium | reverse complement strand
TAGATTTTGTCTGAATATCTTTTGAGCGATCAGTTTTTAATATCTCTTCAAACTTTTCAACTTGTAAAATATTTCCTAAATCATAACCTTTGGAATTCAACCTTTCGCCATAAATCTCATTAGGCAGGGGAACAGGTTTGCTAGTATATGCTTTTTTGTAAATTTTTTCTATAGGGCTAGTTAAAATTTGGCCGATAGGCTCGCTTTTATCAACTACCAAGTTTACAAAACTACTATTTGCACCATTTTCTAAAATTCTTCTAATTAAGTATGGAAGCAATTCTTCATAACTACCAACTGGTGCATATATTCTACACGGTATTTTCTGAACTAATTGGTCGTAAAAGCTATCGCCCATTCCGAATAGTCTTTGGAATTCGTAACTACCCTCATTTTTAGGTGCAGTTTCTAATATACTAGCAACTGTTAGGGCATTGTGAGTGGCAAATTGTGGGTAAAAATATTTAAGGTTTTTCAACATATATTGTGAGCAAACAAGATACGATAAATCAGTATGTGATTTGCGTGTAAATACTGGGTAGCCATCTAAGCCTCCAATCTGAGCTTCTTTGATCTCTGCATCCCAATATGCTCCTTTTACTAGTCTAATAGGTATCTTTACTTTATATTTTTTACTTAAGTGCTTGATGTGCTCTAAAACAAACTTTGCACGCTTATTATAAGCTTGAACTACAAATCCTAAACCTTCCCAGCCCTTGAAAGTGGGGTCTTTTAAAATTTCCTCAAAAACTATCAAGCTAAGCTCTAATCTTTGACTTTCTTCTGCGTCGATGCTGACCCATAGTCCCTTTTCTTTAGCGAGAGCTATAATATTTATAAGTTTAGGAAGCATTTCTTTTAGAACGCGTTCCTTCTTTTTTAATTCGTATCTGGGGTGAAGAGCAGAAAGTTTTATAGATATGTTAGGTCTTTTATAGATTTCTTCAGCAGAACTATTATCACGTTTTTTAGAAATATTTATTATTGCATTCTCATAGCTTTTGTAAAATTTATCTGCTTGCTCCTCATTTCTAGCTCCTTCACCAAGCATATCGTAAGAAAATAAATAACCTTTTTTGGCTGAGTTCTCTGAATTCTTTAAGGCTGATTTTATGTCTACTCCTAAAACAAATTTAGAGCCTAGTAACCTCATTGCCTGTTTAATCGCGCTTCTAATAACTGGCTCACCAAGTCTCTTAATTACTTTGCCGATTGATTTTGAAAGAACATTATTTTTCTGATCTAAGTTTAAAACTTCTTCCCCTAGCATAAGTCCGTAGGTGGATGAATTCATTAAAAAGCTAGCGCCATCATGGAAGTGATCTTCCCAATTACCTTTACCTAATTTGTCAAAAATTAATTCATCTGCAGATTTTGCGTCTGGAACTCTAAGCAAAGCCTCAGCTAAACACAAAATGGCAACTCCTTCATAGCTACTAAGCTTGTACTCATTCAAAAAACTTTCGATGCTTAAGTCATCATTAGTTTCTCGTATATTCTTTACATATTTTTTTGCTCGTTTAAAAATTTTAGCGGAGTTTTGTTGCAGAAATTTAGACTGCCTAAGCAAGTTTTTAACTGCTTTTTCTTCAGTGATAGAAATTTTACTTGAGAGTTCTTTTAGTTCCATAAAGGTAATTGAAAAGTTAGAATAAAAATTGATAAATATTATAT
>CAYGRX010000261.1:0-1680 GCA_964352365.1 uncultured Rickettsiales bacterium | reverse complement strand
ATTCAATATTATCATCAATAATTTCAGCTATTTCTTGAGGCACGATATCTTGAAATTTTTTACCTTTAATTTCAAAATTATTATACCCAAAAAAATCACCATCATTTCTTTCATCAACGGACTTCAATAACTCATCAACAATTAAAGACTGCTTTAAGTTATCTTGAATAATAGACAGTTTTAGGTTTCCCTTTCTTAAGTACATTTAGTTTTCAACCATACTATTTGGATTTAAAATCCTATCAGGATACCTACCTTGGAACAAGTTTATTCCTAATGCATCCCCATAATCTATTGCATGAACATCATCACATCGACATAAAATCAACCTATTACCACCGCATTCTTGAATAGATTTTATTAACTCTTCATTTTCTTTACCACCCTCAAGGTCATCCTTAAAGTCAGCATTCCATTGCAACTTAGCCAAATCAAAGCCCAGCTTTTTACGATTTACCTGAATGAATGCATCATTATTCAAACCATCAATGCAAATTTTATGATTTCTTTTACGACATAAATCTCTTGCCTTAAAGAAAGAATTTATATCAGAAAACACATCTGCAACACCTATTTCAACAACAATTTGACACTTGAAATCTTTAACAATTTCACAAAACTCAGTAAAATCTTGAGACAAAACAGTATCAAGATTTAAGTTTAAACTAATTGGCATGTACAAAAAGTTCTCAGGGTTAATGCTTATTGTCTCAATAACTTTTTCATCTAACTTTTGAGTTAGATACATAAATAACCATTTATTTCCAGCTATAGCTATGTCTGTATTAACTGATTTTTGTAAATGAGGTATGTTTATATATATTTCATGAAATATTGGCTTTATTTTACCATCATCTGAATAACTACATATTGGCTGCTTCCTAATAGAGCCTTCTAATCTAGTATTATTCAACTCATCTTCTAAAGATGCTATTAATGTAGGTGTAACTGACCTGACTTCATGCCTATCATCCTTGCCCAAAGTTTTTTGCATTGATTCAGACATAATTCTAGCTGAAAGCTGAGAGAATTCAGCCCACTGAAAATTCATGTCATAAAAAGCACAGAAGTCTTTATTTTCTTTACCATTAGGAAGGTTCGCAAGCGGGTCATCAAAAAA
This sequence comes from uncultured Rickettsiales bacterium, assembly GCA_964352365.1. Taxonomy (GTDB): domain Bacteria; phylum Pseudomonadota; class Alphaproteobacteria; order Rickettsiales; family UBA8987; genus CAYGRX01. The sequence continues at coordinate 560 of CAYGRX010000261.1, read as the reverse complement.
TAAATACCTAAGTTGAAAAATAGCTTTATTTACCAAGGTTTTATTGTCACCTCTATAAATAAGAAAAACATCATAATTATCCAGTTTCAAAATTTCACCAGGCTCCTCACCGAATAAATCTTTAAGGATATTTACCGCTATTTTAATCTGAAATTGATTCTTATGAAGCTCACTTAGCTTAGAAAGCCTAAAATGCACGACATAGCAATCCGAACCAGAATCCCTCACATCATTTGCAAAATCAACAAGCTTAGCTTCGATATTAGACTTTATAATTCTCATTTTAGTTAATTTTTATCCTTGCTTGTGTAGGTAACATCATATATATACACGCACCTAATTAAGAAAGTAAATAGAAATGGCCAAAAAAAATAGCATTATCGTAAAGTTAGTCAGCACTGCTGGAACTGGTTACTACAAGGTTAAATATAGAAACCCAAAAAAGCAAACTGAGAAACTTGAATTCAGAAAATATGATCCTGTAGCTAGAAAACACGTATTATTCGTAGAGAAAAAACATAAATAGTTTTTTTACTATTCTACCGTAATCAACGTAAAAA
>CAYGRX010000260.1:0-1691 GCA_964352365.1 uncultured Rickettsiales bacterium | reverse complement strand
GATGAGGGGTGTGCTAAGATAGAGGTTGTTCCATCTGAATCTGTTTTGGGTGATCAAAATAAAACAAAAAGCTTAAAATGCTTTATGTTGGGTGAGCTTAACAGGCAGGATCCATGCTTGGTAAGTTATAGAGAGTTGAAGAGTGCCTGCTACTTAAATGAAATTAACTTTCCTAGTAAATTAAGAAAGCAGGGCGATATTCAAAATAAAGAAAACGGAATTGTTTAAGTATTTCTATATTACCAATGCCATTTATTAACAATTTAACCTATGTTTATTATGAATGATAAGGATAAAAATGATCTTAGCTCGTATACTAAAGGGGACAGAGGTCTTAAGGAGAAGTTAGAGGCTGCGCAAAAAATATCTATAATTAGAAATGATATTCTTCCAAAATCTGCTCCGCATAAAACGCCACCAAAAACTATGTTGGTACAATGTAAAGTTAAGCCTGTAGCTGAAGCGAATCTTCTAAATGACGATTATGGAGGTTTGTATTAAATTGTTTTAATGGGGGGGCGTTTTTGATTTTTATAGATGACAATTTTAATTCAACCTAAACAATCATTGTTCCGCTACCATGCTCGGTGAATATCTCAAGCAAAAGAACATGCGGAATTTTTCCATTTAAAATATGAGCGGCTTCAACATTGTTTGCAATTGCGTTCATGCAGGTTTCAACTTTAGGGATCATGCCTCCAGTAATAGTGCCATCCTTAATCAGTTTATGTGCTTCGTTCATGGTAAGCTTACTGATAAGGTTTTTATCTTTATCCAAAATTCCTGGGACATCAGTCAATGCAATAAACTTCTGTGCAACCAATGCGCTTGCAATTGCCCCTGCTGCAGTATCTGCATTTATATTGTAAGTTTCGCCATGCTCATCAACGCCAATTGGTGCAATAACAGGAATAATATCAGTTTCCTCTAGGGTCACAAAAATATCAGGGTTGATATATTCAGGCTCTCCTACAAAACCTAAATCCAGAATCTTCTCTATATTAGAGTCTGTGTCTTTTCTGGTTTTTCTAACCTTCTTAGCTTGAATTAGGCCAGCATCTTTTCCGCTTAGGCCAATTGCTGTTCCTCCAGCTTCATGAATGTCTTGCACAATCTTTTTGTTAATTTTTCCGCAAAGTACCATTTCAACAATCTCGACGGTTTCTTTGTCAGTAACTCGTAAGCCTTCAATAAACTCACTTTTAATTTTTAGGCGCTCTAGCATAGAGCCTATTTGAGGGCCACCACCGTGAACAATAATAGGGTTGATTCCAACTTGCTTCAATAAAACTACATCACGGGCAAAGCTTTTTGCAAGCTCTTCATCGCCCATTGCGCTGCCTCCAAACTTAATAACGAAAGTTTCGCCGTTAAACTTTTTCATGAAGGGAAGAGCTTCGGATAAAACTTTAGACTTTTCTAAAAGTTTTTTAATATTATCTGGTAAGTGATTTTCGCTCATTATGTGTGTGATTTCTTTATGTTCATCTTAACGCAATAGAATATATGAGTAAATCTGCAACTATTTTCATAAAAAACAGCCCTTTTTGAGGTTTTTTTAATAAAAAAACTTAACTACGCATAGTTAACAAATAGTTAATTTACCCTAAAGTTTTAGATAAAATAATTTAGGATTATCTGGTAATGTAAAATAAGTATCTGATATATATAAAAAAATATAAAAAAGATTG
>CAYGRX010000259.1:0-1693 GCA_964352365.1 uncultured Rickettsiales bacterium | reverse complement strand
TTGGCTGTTACTTTAGAAGAAAAGGATACTTGGGAAGAAAAAGTGATAAAGATATCTTACCAGAAGACCCAAATAACTGGGAAATTGAAGATGATTATTTATTAAGCGAATTATATGATGCACGTGTAAAGCTATTAGATGGCTTAACGGCTGATACAGTTTTCTTGGTTCCTAATGCGGCGGCAAAGTCTATTGTATATTATGATTGCTGGCTAGAACAAACACAAAACACATGGGTAAATGACCCGACTGACTGCAAACAAAGCTTTTTTGATGTTCATAAATATTTAAAGCAAGCACGAGAAGAAGTTAGGATAAAATCTGTTATATCTATTCTAGAAAACTACCCACTGGTTGATGTTGAAGAAAAATTCTTCCCTTATAAAAACATGGTTGATAACGATCCATATGAAGGAGACTATGCTAGCGAGATGAAAGAGACTGTTACCAAAGCAATAGAAGCAGAAGAAGAAATGAATAAGGCTGAACTAGAAAAAGCAAATAAAGCTAATGTAGCCGATTCTGGATCTAGCAATGCCGGCTTTATTGTTGATGAATCTGCAAATAATAATCCAGAAATTGTATTTGCTACATACTTTGCAGAAAAATCTTTTGCACTAAATGATGCAGCAAAATCTGAAATAGACAAGGCTTATGCTGAAATACAAAAAGTTAAACCAGGACTTATTATTATAAATGGGCATACTGACAGAGCTGTAAGTGGCAGTGAAGCCTTAATACTATCTAAAAGGAGGGCTGATGCCGTTAGAGACTATTTAGTTACTAAAGGATTACCTTCTACTCAAATTAGATCTTTTGGCTTTGGTAATAGTGACAACTTAGTAGAAAACCCAGAGGGTGTTGCAGTTCAGGGTAATAGAAGAGCAGAAATTATCTTTAGATCCCCTAACTAAGTTAGAATAAAGACTTAAATAATCTTCTAATAATAGTTTTAATAGATAATAATCTATGCATAAATGCATTAATATTGCTAAACTCTATAATTTTAATGAATAATTACAGTTATTTAAAAAAATAATTGATTTTTTTATCTATGGTTAACCTTTTGTTAACTATTTTGATATATAATTAATTTAAAGTTAAAGAAAATTTATTTAAAATTTTATCTTTATAATTATGGAGTAGGAAACATAATTAACTTTAGAAAAAAATTAACAACGAATTTAACAAATTGAAATAGGCTTGTATCTCCCTCTTATCTCATAACTTACCCCCTTAATGAAGTATAAGCCTATTTCTCCCCCCTTAATACAGGGGGCAATCTAAAAAATAGCTCAAAATCCATTAACTTACCTATTTAAAATAACTCCCCCCTGTTAGAGACGTAGTTATTTTTTTATACATGAAATAAAAGATATTGACGTGCATGATTCAACAAATTTTGCTGATGCCGTACCAAGAGGGTGGCGACCAATAACTTCAACAGGCAAGTAATTTTTTGAATCAACCAATATAGTCAAGAAAGTTTTACCACCTTCATTATTTTCAAGCTCGCTACCAGTATATCCAGCAACTGGGATAACGTTTATAGTTAGCTTATGAAGGCCTTGCTCGTCTTTCTTTCTCTGCAAGGTTAATAGAAAATTAGTCCTTCTTCTGCCATCATATACTGGCAGTGAGAAAGTATAAAAACCTTTATTTCTGTGGCGGCAGTGTTCATCCGGGAGGAGGG
>CAYGRX010000258.1:0-1702 GCA_964352365.1 uncultured Rickettsiales bacterium | reverse complement strand
GTATTCTATCTCTATTAGTTGGTGGGGTTCTGTTTGGTGTGTTTATTGGTGGTGCAATTGATGACTATTTTGATACTACACCAACATTTATGTTAACTTTAACAATTTTAGGACTTGCAGGTTCGTTTTATAGTATTTATAAGGATGCCGTTAAGAATGATAAACAAGAATAAAAATACTTATCATGGCAAAAGGTCAAGGTCCGTTAGAACAGATTAAAATCAAGCCTTTAGTTGAGCTTCAAGCTTTCGGGCATGATATCAGCTTCACAAATTCATCATTGATGCTGGCTTTCGCAGTTTTGGCAATCATACTGTTTTTTACATTTGGTACAAAAAATATATCTCTAGTTCCGGGTAGGTTTCAGCTTATGGTTGAATCACTTTATGAATTCATTGCGAATATGGTGAAGGACAATGTCGGTACTCAAGGCAAGAAATATTTCCCTTTTGTATTAAGCATATTCCTTTTAGTTTTGGGTGCTAACCTTATCGGTATGTTGCCATATGCATTTACCTCAACAAGTCATATTGTTTTAACATTCGCATTAGCAATTTTCGCGTTTGTAATAGTAAATATTATTGGCTTTGCAAAACATGGCTTCAAGTTCTTTAAACTTTTTGTACCAGATGGTGTGCCGTTATTGATGATTCCAATTATTTCTTCAATTGAAGTTATTTCATATTTAATGCGTCCATTTACATTGGCTGTTCGTTTGGCTGCGGCTATGACAGCTGGTCATATTGTGATGAAAATTTTTGCAGGTTTTATAATTTCTTTAGCTAGTCTTTCTTGGGGTGGCTTTGAATATATTATGAGTGTACTGCCGATGATATTTGCAATTGGCCTTGTTGGTTTAGAATTGTTAGTGGCTGGTTTACAGGCATTTATTTTCTCAATTCTTATTTGCATTTACTTGAACGATGCTGTAAATATGCATTAATTTTTTAATGGTACTTATTTGTAATGTTGTTCATTTATAAATTTTTTAAATTACTAACTTCTTAAATCTAAAGGTAAATATAATGGAAGGAATTCAATTAATTGGTGCTGGTATCGCAGCTCTTGGTCTTATCGGTGCTGGTATCGGTGTGGGTAACGTTTTCGCTGCTTACTTAAGCGGTGTTGCTAGAAACCCATCTGCGGAAAGCAAACTTAAAACATTCGCACTAGTTGGTGCTGCGCTTGCAGAAGTACTTGGTATTTTAGCATTCGTAATTGCTATCCTAATTATCAATAAATAATTATTATAGTAATATAAAATGCCTCAGTTGGAGCAAGTTGATACTTTTGTATCTCAAATATTTTGGTTATTCGTTAGTTTCGCGATAATATATTATTTTATCTCACGCATTGCGTCCCCTAAAATTGGTGATGTTATGAGAAAGAGGCAAAATGTTATATCTGGCGATCTTGAAAAAGCTTCTGAATATAAAGATGAAGCCCTTAAAATAACTGAAAAGTTTGAAGCTGAAATTGTTAAAAGGAAATATGAATCTTTAACAATTATGAATTCTGCGCACGCTGAGGCAGAAAAACAATATACTGAACAAATTGCTATTAACGACAATGAGTTGAAGAGAAGCATTGCTTCTTCTGAAATTGAGATAAAAAAGGAAAAGGAAAAAGTTCTTTCTGACTTATCTTCAGAGATTTCAACTTATGTTGAGGAAGTTGTTTAAAAAATAGCTGATGTTAAAGT
>CAYGRX010000257.1:0-1706 GCA_964352365.1 uncultured Rickettsiales bacterium | reverse complement strand
AATAATATCATTTATTGATACTTGAACCAGAGTATAGTTTGCATCGCCTTTGGTTAGTTGGCTCCACACAAAAACCATTGCTGTGCAAGGCGCAACGCCCAGCAGAATTAAACCAGCCAGATATTCTTTGGCAGTTTGTGGATCTATAAAATCTTTGAAAATTATTTCAAAAAATAAAACACCCAAACCAAACATGGTGAATGGCTTTATAAGCCAGTTTACAACCAAAGTTATGCATAAACCTTTTGGTTTTTTGCCTACATTTTTTAGTGAAGAAAAATCAACCCCAATCATCATTGGGTAGATCATCACCCAAATTAAAACTGCAATTACAAAATTTACATTAGCATATTCTAGCTTTGCAATTTCCTGAAAAATTGAAGGGACAAGCAAGCCAAGCCCAACGCCACCAGCAATGCACAAACCAACCCAAATTGATAAATAGCGTTCAAAAATTCCAAGTGGTGAATTGTTTTTCATTTTAAATTACCAATTTTATCTAATTCTTGTTTTAGCTCATCTTTTGAAAGATTATTCAAATCTAAATCAATCAAAGCCTTTACTCTCTTTCGCAAAATTTCAAATGCATCTTGGAATGATGTTTCAATTTCTGCTTCACTGCCTTTAACTTCCGAAGGGTCAAAAACACCCCAATGAGCTTGAACAGAGCCACCTAGGAATAATGGGCAGGTTTCTCCTGCGGCACTATCACAAACAGTGATAACTATATCCATTTTTATATTTTCAAAATCGTCCCAGCTTTGGCTTTTGAAATTATCATAATCAGCTTCAATTCTATTCTTTTTAAGAGTTTGAATTGCTTTAAGGTTTATTTTACCCGATGGAAAGCTACCTGCGGAATATGGTGTAAATATACCTTTGCCATAATGTTGCATCAAGCCTTCTGCCATAACCGAACGGCAAGAATTGTGTGTGCATAAAAATAATATATTTCTCATTATACTAGCTTTTTAAACTTTTTAATAACCCAGCCTTATTACCAATATGAATAAAAATCGGCAATGTAATTAACATAAAACTATGCTACATTTTTAAATTTCACTTCTCCAGAATATTTCACCAGTAAAAATGTAGGCAGTTGTAAAATAATGTTTTTTGCCTCAGAATTAGTTCGCAAATCGTCTACCACGCTCCGCCATTTACAAAAAATTGATTAATAGTGCTACAGCGCAATTAATTTTTTGTAAATATTGAAGTTTGGGATGAGAACGTAGTTCAAAACCGAGATACACTTAAAAGATGAGTGTATTGCAGGCGATTCTGGCCTATCTTTCAAATTAAAAAACACTAACCACAGCTATATATCTAGCGGCTTTTCCTATTGTTACTAAAATTAAAAATAGCCAGATGTTAGCTTTGAAGATTCCTGCAATCAACGTTAGTGGGTCTCCTATGATAGGCATCCAAGCTAATAATAAAGTCCAAATTCCCCATTTTTCATAAATTTTTGTTACCTTGTTGATTGTTTCTTCTTTTATAGGAAACCAACGTCTTTCCTGAAAATGCATAAGATATTTGCCTAAAAACCAGTTTACTAATGCGCCTAAAACATTCCCTAATGTTGCTACAAAAACTAATAAAACAACATCACTTTCACCAGCTATTTTTAGTCCTGCTAAAGCTATTTCTGATTGAGCAGGAAGTATAGTAGCCGCAAGAAATGAAATAACAAATAGTGATAGTAG
>CAYGRX010000256.1:0-1735 GCA_964352365.1 uncultured Rickettsiales bacterium | reverse complement strand
ATCAACTGATGTTATTACAATATGGTTTAGTCCTAAATCTCTTGTTGCTTTACCTAAATTTTCAGGCTCATGCGGATCAAGCGCATCTGGTCGGCCTGTTTCAATGTTGCAAAATGCGCAAGCACGTGTGCAGATTGAACCTAAGATCATCACGGTAGCGTGTTTTTGGCTCCAGCATTCGCCGATGTTAGGGCAGGCGGCCTCTTCACAAACAGTGTTCAGCTTGTTCTTTTTTATAATGTCTTTAGTTTCATGGAAACCTTTTGAAACTGGAGCTTTTACACGAATCCAGCTTGGCTTTTTAGGGGGTAAACTATCTGGGTTTTTCTGTTTTTCAGGGTGGCGAAACTTGCCAGCTTGTAGCTGCTGCACAGATTCCTCTTTATTTTTGTACCACTCTTCTTGAAACGCAGTTTTACCAGTGTTTTTTGAACTGTTATCTTCTGTAATATTATTACTCATAATCGCATATATAAGTGAGTTTTAGTGATTTATCAAATGAAATAAACCCAATTCCGTTAACCTTTTGTTAAGCATTTTATGTTATTATTATATATAACATATGAATTATTACCATAAGCATTGAGCCAAAAATAAACAGCAAAGAACCACCGCCTAGCCAAGTATCGGAGGCTCTAGAAACAATAATATCTGAACATTTACGTGTATTTGAAGCTATTTTAATAAATGATAAATCAATCTCTACAAAGGAAAGGCTCATTCGATTTGTTGAAGAAATAGATAGGTTTGAAGATGAGTTAGACGTACTTGAAGTTGGGTTTATGATGTCTGAGATGAAAGAAAAAAATAGAGAACTTTTTTTCAACGACAATCAACTCTATATTTGTTTGATTAGAGGTCACATTGAAGAAAATATTTTAGATGATGATGGTGAAGTTATAAAATCATATATAGAAATTTTTGATGAAGCGACGTTATCAGAGATATTTAACCCAGAATATAGAAAAGGATTATTTAACGCTCATGAGCAAAATCTAAACTCTGATAATTTACAATTTAACTTAATGGATAAGGGAAGAGAACAACTTAAAAAAGAGTGTTACAAAAGCCCGAAAGAATATTTGTCAATGAACAGTGGGAAGCCCCCTGATGAGACAAAAAATGTCACCTTTAGATAAATATCACCCTAACTCGCCATAGTTTTTTCGTAGTCGCGTAGTTTATTATGAAGTGTGCGGATAGAAATTCCGAGAATGTTTGCTGCTTTGCTTCTATTGCCGGAAACGCTATCAAGTGTTTGTATTATAAGTTCTTTTTCCATGTCACTAACCTTGTGGCCCACAAAATTTGAAACTCTACTAGCTATATCTTCAGCTTCGCTAACATCAATTCCATCGCTCGATGAAACCTCATTAATATCAAAAGATCCCTCCATCAAAAGTGAAGTTTTATCAATCTTGCCATCATTATTTAGCAAAACTGCCCTGTGGATTGTGTTTTCAAGTTCACGAACATTTCCAGGCCATTTAAAGGCTTTTAGCTCTTTTAATGCATCTTTTGTAATTTCTGGTTTTTCAATCCCATTACTTTCGGAATATCTTCCAGAAAAAAACTCTGCAAATTCTTCAATATCTTCTGTTCTACTTCTCAAAGGAGGCAAATGAAGGTGTATAACATTTAAACGAAACATTAAATCTTCACGGAATCTACCTTCAGCAACTTCCTTTTTTAGGTCACGGTTACTTGTTGCTAAAACTCTTAAGTTCAGCTTAAT
>CAYGRX010000255.1:0-1753 GCA_964352365.1 uncultured Rickettsiales bacterium | reverse complement strand
GAACAGAAGAGGAGTTAGAGCAGATTAGAACATTAGTTAGATCAGCAGTCGGCTTTAATGAAACTAGAGGTGATAATATTGAAGTTATCAATATGCAATTTTCAAGGGAATCAGCTTATCTATTGCCTGAAGAGGGACCTTTTGATTGGCTTAAGCGTGACATTGACAGCATAATTAAAACACTTGTACTTGGACTTGTGGCGGTATTAACAATTATGTTAATTATTAAACCATTGGTAAGGAAAGCTTTTGATATTTCATCCTCAGATATTGAAGCGGAAGAATTGCAAGCATTAGCGGCACAGGAAGATTTGGCAAGAAAAGCTAACATGTTCGCGAATGTTGACGGCAGCGGAGGAGATGATGGTGGCAGTTCTGAAATTAACCTTGATTTAATTCAAAGTAAAATGGCCAATAACCCTACCCAACAAATAAACGACATAATTGATAATAACCCTGAAGAAACTCTCAATGTAATCAGGTCTTGGTTGACTCAAAATAGATAGTGGTTAATAATTAAAAATTAATTGGTCACGTTTTAAAATGGCAACAAACAAAAATACTGGAATTAGCGGGATAGAAAAGGCATCAATTTTGATGATGAGCCTTAATGAGGATATTGCTGCAAAAATTTTTGCACTAATGACAGAAGATGAAATTAAAATGATTTCACAAAGCATGTCTGGCCTTGGCAGGATTGAGCAAAACAACGTTACAGATTTAATCGCAGAATTCTCAGAGGAGATATCATCTGGCGGATCCATGATTGGTGATATTGCTAGCGCAAAGAAGCTTTTAACCAAAGCCTTGGGCGCAGATAAGGTTGATAATATACTTGGCGAGTTTGAAGGCCCAATGGGCAAGGATACTTGGGACAAACTAAATAATATTAATGAAGATTTACTAGCAGCATTTTTAAAGAATGAACATCCACAGACTGTCGCATTGATATTATCGAAGGTTAAGCCTGCACAAGCTGCAAAAGTTTTAACCATTTTAAATGATGACTTTTCTATCGATATTGTAAAAAGAATAATATCACTCGAGCCAGTAAAAAGAGAAGTTCTAGGTGATATTGAAAAGGTTTTGCAAAGTGAGTTTATGTCAAGCTTAGCTGCATCAAAGTCTGATAACACGCTAGAAAAGGTTGCAGAAATTTTCAATAATTTTGACAGATCAACTGAAAGTAAGTTTTTTGAACTTCTTGATAGTAAAGACCCAGAAGCATCAGAACAAATTCGCGAGCTAATGTTTACCTTCGATGATCTTATTAAGATTGAAAACACTGGCATACAAGCAGTTATTAGAGCTTGCAACAAAGAAAAACTACCACTTGCATTAAAGGGTGCAAATGATGAAATTAAAAAGCTATTCTTTGATAATATGTCTGAAAGAGCAGCAAATATCATGAAAGAAGATATGGAAAGCTTAGGCCCAGTTAGAGTTAGTGAAGTTGATGAAGCCCAGCTATCTATAGTTGTGACCGCTAAAGAACTAGCTGACTCGGGTGAAATTATAATTCCTGAAGGCGGTGAAGACGAACAAGAGCAAATGATTTATTAATTTTTAAGTTTAATTAACTCAATGAAAATATCTAAACTAGATTTAATTAGCTTTGATGAGGAAACTCATAATATCCTTGATAATACCCATGTTAAAAAACCTAGCTCATTAATAAATGATGATGATTTTAAAATTTTTGGTGAGAAAAACGAAGAAGAGCAAGCTGAGTTTACAAAATCTGAATTAGAAC
>CAYGRX010000254.1:0-1788 GCA_964352365.1 uncultured Rickettsiales bacterium | reverse complement strand
GCAAAAGGTTAACAAATGGTTAATAACTGCTAAAATATTACAATTTTATTACAATTTTAGATTTTTAAGATATGGCAAAGGCTTCAGGACTAGGAAAAGGGTTATCTGCGCTGATTTCCGAAAGAAAGACAGACATATCTGAGATTGCCGCTAACTCTGGAAAAAAGGATAGAATAGCCCTCTCTGACTTATTCCCTGGTAGATTCCAGCCAAGAAAGATTTTTGATGATGCCGAATTGAATGAGCTAGCTGAGTCCATTCAAAGAAATGGGGTATTGCAACCAATCTTAGTTAAAAAGCGTGATGCTGGGCGCGGTTATGAAATCATAGCTGGTGAGCGTAGGTGGAGAGCCTCAAAGCAGGTTAAACTTAGGGACATTCCCGTTATCATACTTGATATTGATGACAAGCAGGCGATGGAAATTGCCTTGGTAGAAAATATTCAGCGTCAAAATTTAAAAGTTTTAGAGGAAGCTGAAGGGTATAAAAAGCTTATTAAAGAGTTTGATTATACTCAAGAGCAACTTGCTGATGTCATCGGCAAAAGTAGAAGTTATGTCACTAATATATTAAGACTTAATTCACTGCCTGATGAGGTTAAAAACCATTTAAATGATGGTAAAATTAGTACAGGTCACGCAAGGGCAATACTTTCCGCTCCTGATAGTGTATCTGCGGCAAATGAGGTTATGTCCAAAAATCTTTCAGTTAGACAGACAGAAAATTTAGTTAAGAAGCTCTCAAAGCTAGAGAATGGCGAGGTTATCAGAAAGAAATCTTACAGCAGAAAGAAAAAGAATGAAATTACTGAACTAGATGCCATAAATGAAGCCCCAAGTGAAGAGATTAGCTCACTTGAGTTTGAAACAAACCTAGAAGTCTTTGATGATATTTTTTCTGATAGTGATGGTAAAGAACAAGCTAGTTCAGTTAGTAAAAAAGACCCTGAAATAATTCTTCTAGAAGAAGAAATGTCTAGAGTTTTTGGCTTTAACATCGAGATTAATAACAAAGATGAAGATGGCGAAGTTGTAATTAAATATGCAACTATGAAAGAGCTGGACGACATCTTAACTAAGTTAGAAAAAGCAAATTAAATTCCATTTTAAGCCTATAATCACGCTGGTAATTTACCCTGCTGTGCCGTATGAAATCTATAAAATCTATTAGTGGAGTTGGAATCGTTATACACTAAAGAGATTCAAGCTTTTTAATGATATCTTCAACTTTGCTTTCATGGCTAAAGTGAGAAATATATTCGCCTTTTTCATCCATGACATATATAATTGAACTATGGTTCATGTCATAATTTTCTGTTCCAGTATCAACTTTTTTAGCGTAAACTTTGTAACCTTTGTAGGCCTTTTCCAAGTCTTCCTGTGAGCCAGTTAGTCCAATAGTTTTTTCATGAAAAGCAGCTAAATACTCGTTCAACCTTTCAGGAGTATCTCGTTCTGGGTCGGTAGTAATAAAAATAGGTGTAAATTTTTCAGCATCTGGATCAATTTCATTCATAACTAACGTAAGAGTGCTAAGTGCAGTAGGGCATATCATCGGGCAATTTGTGAAGCCAAAGTAAATTATAGATTTTTTACCTTTTAGCTGATCACTATTAAATTTTTTACCATTTTGGTCTGTTAACTCAAAATCCCCGCCGATAAGAGCCTTACCCTCAGATTTTCCAGCACTTGCCTCAATCACAGGTTTTTCATTTTCATTATTAACATCTGATTTGCCTTTAAATCCATCACGAAAAACAAATTGGTTTACATATGCTAAGCCTAGAAT
>CAYGRX010000253.1:0-1790 GCA_964352365.1 uncultured Rickettsiales bacterium | reverse complement strand
AAGTTCATTTCACCAATATTAACTTCACTAATGTCTACGTCATATATTTTTGCTATAAATTGCTGTGCTACAAGTATGTTTGGAAAGCTTCTATCTAAATTGTTTAGGCTACCATTCTCATTGGGAACTGATAGGGTGTATCCTTCATCGGTTTTTTTTAATTTTAGGGGGGTGTTGTTGTCTGTCATCTTTATCTCCGTAATTTAATTAAAAAGCATATAAAATTTTAAATAGCTTGAGGCATAATATACTAAAAAGGTTAATAAACCGTTAACTACACTAAATTTCTTTCCCCGTTGACTAAGCTTTTCAATTGTTGTAAAGCTCCACCGCAAAATTTTAAATATAGATATGGCTTTAATAGTTCAAAAATTTGGTGGTACTTCCGTTGGTTCAATTGATAGAATCAAAAATGTTGCGACCAAAGTTAAGAAAGAAATAGATTTAGGCAATCAAGTCATCGTCGTTGTTTCTGCTATGAGCGGTGAAACAAACAGGCTTGTTGGTTTCTGTGAAGAAGTTTCAGGCCTTGTTTCAAACGAATCTCTACGTGAATATGATGTTGTGGTTTCAAGTGGTGAACAGGTTACATCTGGTTTGCTTGCGATGACACTACAAACAATGGGCATAAATGCGCGTTCAATGCTTTCTTGGCAAGCTGATATAATCACTGATGAAAATTTTTCTAAAGCACGTGTTGAAGGCATTAATGGTGATAAAATTTTAAAGGCAGTTGGCAATGGCAAGGTTGTTGTAATCCCAGGGTTCCAAGGTGTTTTTGAAGATCCTGATGGTGAGAAACGTCTTGCAACTCTTGGTCGCGGCGGTTCTGATACTTCGGCTGTGGCAGTTGCCGCAGCGGTAAAAGCGGATAGATGCGATATTTATACTGATGTTGATGGTATTTACACAACTGACCCACGCTTGGTGCCTAAAGCACGTAAGTTAAACAAAGTTGGTTACGAAGAAATTTTGGAAATGGCGTCACTTGGCGCGAAAGTTCTTCACACTCGTAGTGTGGAACTTGCTATGAAACATAATGTTCAAGTTCAGGTTCGCTCATCTTTTGATGATGTGGAGGGAACTTTTTTAGTTGAGGAGGAGGAAGTTATGGAAAGACGTTTAATCACAGGTGTAACTTACAGCCGTAATGATGCGCAAATTACAATCAAGAAAGTTAAAAACACTCCGGGTGTTGCCGCTGATGTTTTTGGTCCACTTGCTGATGCTGAAATAAATGTTGATATGATTGTACAAAACATTTCTGATAAGCAAGATGTTGCGGATATAACTTTCACAATTCCAAAAACGGACATTGCTAAGGCAGAGCAAGTTTTGATTGATTCTGGTTTAGAATTTGAATCAATTTATAAAGCGACAAATGTTGCAAAGGTTTCTGTGATTGGTGTTGGTATGCGTTCGCATGCTGGTATCGCGCAAAAAATGTTTGAAACACTGGCGAAGAAAGGCATTAATATTCACGTAATATCTACATCGGAAATCAAAATTTCAGTGCTTATTAATGAGGAATATCTTGAGCTTGCCCTTCGTAGCTTACATACGGCTTACGGGCTTGATGTTGAAGAATAGCTGGGAAAGAAAGAGGGCATTTGATAGTTATTTGTTAATTTGATTACCTCCTTTAGGTCTTGAATAGCCCGTATACATTGCTTCGTTTAATGTTTCCTTAAGTTCAGTTATTACTTTTTTGAAATCATCTTCTGTGAATTGCCCATCGTTTCTTAATAGTATAAAAAGTTCTCAAAGGTCAGCTTATATTGTGATAGAGG
>CAYGRX010000252.1:0-1826 GCA_964352365.1 uncultured Rickettsiales bacterium | reverse complement strand
GCGATAGATTTTCATTTTCAGAATTATTCATAAGAGCAAACTAACAATAATTATTATTTAGACTCAGGTGACGATGCTGTTGAAGCCTTATTTGTTTCAATTTGATTTAAATAAGATTCAATATAGGCTTTAAATGTAGCGTAATCCCTAGCCTTATTATATTGCTCACCATTTATAAAGATAGTTGGTGTAGATTGAACGTTAAGCTCTTGGTTTGCCTGCTTCATAAGTTCAAGAAGTTTATCTTGACGCTCAGCATTATCGTAACAAACTTGGAATTGCTCTTTATCTAAACCAGCGATCATAGATGCAGTACCCAACCTATCAATCAATTGAGCTTCATTTTTAGCAAATGCCCACTGTGGCTGACCTTTAAACAATGCGCTTATAAAAATTTGCTTATTTTCAGGAACTACACAATCCACAATTAAAGCACCTTTAACTGCTGATCCGTTTAGCGGGTAGTGTCTATAAGTGAAGTAAACTTTACCAGTATCAATATAGTCTTTCTTCAAAGGGTAATAAATAGTTTCATGAAACTGTTTACAGTGACCACAAGATAGTGATGCATATTCTACAATATGAATTTTTGCATCAGGGTTACCAATATTTACATCAAAATCTAATTTCTGCTCAAGAAGTGCCTTGTTGAATTTATCCGATTTTTCAAAATCTTCAGTTTCTTTAATATGGGTTTCATGATCATGAACTTTTTTCTTAACATATTCTTTATATTTACGATCATCCTCTGGTTTTGCATCTTCTTCTGCAAATGCGTAAACTGAAGTAGCTATAATTATTGAAAAGATCGCGCTTAGTAAAAATTTGTTAAACATTATTTTCTCCTATATTTCTCTTTAATTTACGTAATATATCTTCTAACCCCTCGTCAACAATTTCAATATCTAACTTAGGAAGTTCTTTTAATGTGTTACCATTATTAGTATTTTCAAAATATTTTATAGTATTATTTTTACTATCTCGGCTCTTTTTGTCATTACTAATAATTATTTCCTTAATTGCATCATACCCTAAAAATGTATTAATCTTTTGAATTATAAGGTCTTTGCTATGAGATATTTCAAGAGATGTACTCTTTCTAACACTTATATAAAGCCTAAATTTGTTAGATTTTTTGTCTAAAGGCATAAGTTTTTTATAGTCTATTTTAGAAAAATAATTCTCTCCTAAAATTTTATACCAATTAGTCATCAGCTCAGATGAAACTTTTGAATTATTTTTTACAGATGGTTTTACAACAGACTTAATTATTTGAGAAAGTTGATTCTCAAAATTACGTTTTTTATTTGTTACCCACTCTTTACGTTCAGCCATTTATAAACCAACTATATTCATTGCCTTTTTTATAGGAGCAAAACTTTTACGATGATATTTACAAACACCATATTTATCAATAGCTTCTTGGTGCTGCTTTGTTCCATAACCAGCATTTGTTTCCCAGCCATATTCAGGGAATTCAGAGTCTAAATCTTTCATTATCTGATCCCTTGTAACCTTTGCAACAATTGAAGCCGCTGCAATTGATTGGCTTAATTTGTCACCTTTTACAATGGTTTCAACTATCATGTTAGATATAGCTATTTTTTGATTACCATCAATAAGTGCCACTTCCGGCCTTCTATAGAGATCAAAAATTGCAGACTTCATTGCAAGCTTTGTCGCTTCAAGTATGTTAACTTGATCAATTACAGTTTCACTAATTACACCGATTCCAAAATCACAATTTTTTACAATATCAGCAAAAATTAACACACGCTTTTTTTCTGAGAGCTTTTATGAATCATCTACACCATCAACTACATAAC
>CAYGRX010000251.1:0-1843 GCA_964352365.1 uncultured Rickettsiales bacterium | reverse complement strand
AAAAATTATTCTGTTCACTCAAATGATACTCCTCTTAGATAATTACGATAGCTTCACTTATAACCTGCTTCATTACATTGAAGAGCTTGGTTACGAGGTTAAAGTTGAAAGAAATGACCAAATTTCTGTTGCTGAAATTATTGCACTTAAACCAGAGGCAATTGTGATTTCCCCAGGACCATGTGATCCAGATAAGGCAGGCATCACGCTAGAGTTAATTGAAAAGGTAAAAGGTGAAATTCCAGTTTTGGGTGTTTGTTTAGGGCATCAATCTATTGCGCAAGTTTTTGGCGGCAAGGTGATTCAGGCAGATTTACCTATGCATGGCAAAACTGACAAAATATTTCATAAAAAAGAAACTATTTTTAAAGAGATTCCCTCGCCTTTTATCGCAACTAGATACCATTCATTAATTGTGGAGAAAGCTTCACTACCGAGTGAACTAAAAATTACCGCAGAAACTGAAGATGGCATAATAATGGGCTTATCTCATAAAGAATATAATATTCACGGCGTACAATTTCACCCAGAAAGCATCGCATCTGAGCATGGCCACAAAATTTTAGATAATTTTTTGAAAGGCGTATAAAATCTATACCCCAAAAATAGCAAAAGCCTTGGCGCCATTACGGTACCAAAGCTCTTGCTTTTAATCAATAGTAATCCCAGCTGGGGATTTCTTTGATTATTCCTGAGAGGGTCACCCCTACATTTCCGTATTTTTTCATACGGAAGCATACTGCCTTCCTTTGGATAGGAAAGCAAATAAATCTGTACCTCACTGCCCCCCTGCGGCAGATTTCTGAGGCGCCCTGTATGGCGAAATGATAAAGGTCAAGACCTTCCTTTTCGCCATGAAGCTTTTTTATTAGATCTGCCGCTTCAGGCAGAATGTAAAAATGGACATCCTTTTCAAGGTTGTCTATTTCCTCTTTTGTGAAAACAGTATATTCCTCACTTTTGTGAGAAATAATCGTTACCATCTTGAGGTTAGGATTCCATTTTGCCTTGTATAAGTAACAAGGCAAAAGAACTGCTGAGGCTGGACTATTGAACTCAAATAGTTCAACAATAACCTCCTTTTTTTTACTGGCCATTTTATTTATGGTTTTTTAAAAGAAATTAATTGGTCCGTTTTTTATTTAAATTAGCAAGTTTACCATTAGGATCCATTAGGTAGCTTGCTTTAATTTCATAGGCAAAAAATTTAAGGTTTTTAAAAATGAAAATAATGTTCGAACAGATTATATCACAAATAGGTTAATAGAAGGTTAACGAATCTAAATTTATTTACTTTCTAGCCACTCTATTCTATTTATTGTTCCATTAATAATATTGGTATGATGAACAAAATTTTTCTTTTCATAATATTGCTTACAATGTGGTTGTTAATTTCCACGTTTTTCCAGCCGTTATTTATATTTTATGGGGTTGCCTCAACCTTGATATGTATTTTCTTTTTTTCGAAAATGTTGAAAATTGCTGAAATTGAAGGCCCCATATATAAAGTGAAATTTCTTTCTTTTAAATTTATTGGATATATCGGCTGGTTATTTAAGGAAATTATTCTTTCAAGCTTCAAGGTTTCAGTTGAAATGTGGAAACCGAACCCAAATGTTAAACCTGAACTAAAATGGATAAAACATAATTTGGAAAAAGATGGCAGTGTTGCCACTTACGCAAACTCCATCACCCTTACCCCTGGAACTGTTAGTATGTATGCTAGTGATAAGGAGATTCTGGTTCATGCCCTTCATTCTGATGGCATTAAAGATTTAGAAAAAGGTGAGATGAATAAAAGAATTAAAGATAGTTTGGAGGGTTAAATGTTTGAATTATTAAT
>CAYGRX010000250.1:0-1847 GCA_964352365.1 uncultured Rickettsiales bacterium | reverse complement strand
CAGCTGGTCAGGGTATGGGTGTTATCGGTGATAACATTGCCAATGCTGGTACCACCGGATTCAAATCATCACGTGCAGAGTTTCAAGATGTTCTAGCTAAAAGCTTGAAAGGGATTGATGGCGGTGACCAATTTGGTGCTGGTGTTCACTTAGCTCACATTAAACCAATGATGAACCAAGGTGACGTAACAAGAACAGACAGTATTACTGACTTGGCAATTAGTGGTGACGGATTCTTTAAAGTAGAGGCTCCATTCGGTTCTGGTTATACTCGTGACGGTTCAATGCATTTTAATAAAGAAGGCGAGCTTGTTAATTCTGATGGCTACAAAGTCATGGGTTTCATCGCTGACGAAGAAGGCAAGATCACGAATAAGCAAGAAGCGATTAAACTTGGTGGAACGACAATTCCTGCTCAAGGAACAAAAGAAGTTAAGGTCAATATGAATATTGACTCACGTGATGATATTTTAGAGTTTAATATTGATAAACCAGAGAAGACTGCAAACTTCACTCACACTATGACTGTCTACGATAATATCGGTACAGCTCGCCTTGTGACTCTTGCCTATAATAAGATTGGAAATAATCAGTGGAAATACCGTGCCTTAGTCGATGGTAAGGATGCTGAAGGTGGAGAAGAAGGTAAAATGTATGAGCAAGCTTCTGGTACTATTACCTTCAACGATAAGGGTGTGTTGCAGCAGGAAGTTAGTGATAATAATGCCTTTAATTTCAATAAAGGTGCTACTCAAGGCCAAGTAATTAATTTTGATTTTGGTAAAGCTTTATCTGAAGGTGGTACAGGCTTAGATGCATCGACTCAGTATGGTTCGGATGCAAACATTAACCGTCACACTCAAGATGGTCATTCGGCGGGAACACTTGCTTCACTTTCATTTAATGATGATGGAGTTCTTTCAGCTGTATATGATAATGGTGTTTCAAGAGATGTTTCTCAAATGGCCATTGCTAAGTTTGAAAACAACGAAGGTCTTTTTAAGGTTGGTAAAAACCTTTATAAAGAGTCTAAAAACTCTGGACAGGCAGCTATTGGTAAGCCAGGTGAGTCTGGACGTGGAGACGTTCTAGCCAAGTCTTTGGAGCTCTCAAATGTTGATATCGCCAACGAGTTTGTAGGCCTAATGACCTCACAAAGAAACTTCCAAGCAAACTCCAGAACGCTAACTACAGCAGATCAAATGCTTCAAGAAGTTCTTAATATTAAACGTTAATTTAGACTTTAGAGTTTAAAATAGAAAAACCCTTCTTTGAGAAGGGTTTTTTTGTATTAATCACCATCATTTCCAATAGCTTCGACTGGACACGCATCCATTGCAATTGAACACTTTTCAGCTTCATCATCATTGCTTGGCTGTTTTGCTACATAGGCGTGGCCATCGTCATCATTCATGACAAAAAATCCTGGCGCTTCAAAAACACAAGCGTCACAGGCAATGCATTGATCATCAACATAGAATTTTCCTTCTATATTTTGATCATACTTTGCATTCTTATCGGCCATAGATACCTAGGGTATTCTGCTTTCGTAGACTCTAACACTTACTGCGTCTCCAAGCTTCTTAAGCATCTCCTGGCGCATCTTATTTGCATAAGCAAAGCTAGTGCTCTTTGAAGAATCTTCATTCTTTGCATCAGAAATGGTTAATTTTCCTGATTTAACAAATGTTATATAGGCAGCTGTTTCAAATCTATCTAGAGCGGGACCTTCATTAGAAAAAACCTTATTGAGTTGAGCTGTTTCCAGAAAAACTTGGCCTCTAGAACCGTCATAGCGGTTGATCTCAATTTCAGTTTCAAAATTAATTTTATATTTCTTTTGTAGA
>CAYGRX010000249.1:0-1893 GCA_964352365.1 uncultured Rickettsiales bacterium | reverse complement strand
TGTAGTTAAGCCAGACATACCCTCAAAAAAACTATCAGTGAATGTCCCCTTTCCCACCCCAGAGAAATATAATGGAATTGAAGCAAAAAGGCTTAAAACTATCCAAGACATTGAGGTTATAAAAAATGCAGATTTTATATCAATCTTCTTCTGCTCAGAGCTTATATCTTTATTAGGAATAATTAATGAAAAACCAAAAAATGCAGTAACAAATGATGATGTTACAAATATTGAAAAGCCGTCCTCTCCGTTAAAATAATCTACTAATGCAGGAACCATCATAGCCACTGAAAGGATACAAAGTAGCGTACCTATAACTAATAAAACTGGCCTAATATTTAACATTTAATATTTTCTATTAGGTTAGATTATGTTTATTTTTCGATTAAAAATGAAGTAAAGCGAACTAATCATCCATACTTAATTTTTCGCGCATTTCATGCTGCTCTTGAGCTGCCAATGTCATTGTAGCAATAGGTCTTGCTTCAAGCCTTTTAATACCAATTTCATCACCAGTAACTTCACAAAAACCGTACTCACCAATATCAATTCTTGCAACAGCAGAATCAATTTTAGAAATTAATTTACGGTATCTATCCCTAGTTCTAAGCTCTAAACCAGTTTGCTCAACTATTGTTGCTTGATCCGATGGGTCAGGCTCATTCCAAGACTCAACTTTCAAATGCTCAATTGTCTCGTTAGATTCAGCCAAAAGCTCAGCCTTCCAACTAGTTAATTTATTACGAAAATACTCTAACTGATTTACATTCATATATTCTTCATCTTCACTAGGTTTATAACCTTCTGGAAGTATATTATTTTTAATCTCTTTAATATTATTATTTAAAGCCATGATATAACCCTTTGATTTTATTGTTTAATTTTTTCCAGCTTTGCTAATTCCACCAAAGCCCTTGTTCTAATTTCTTCGACGATATTTTTTAATTTAGTATCCTCAGAAGAAACTGGAATGTTTCTTAATTTCTCTTCAACATTATATAAAGCCTTTTCTGATATTTTACCAAACAAAATTTGATTTCTAATCATTTCTAAATCATCAAGGATATCCCTACCCCATTCAACATTTAGTTTATTGTTAAAGCCCTGATCATTTACACTATTCAAAAGCGTAAACATATCATTTGAGATAACAGAATTTACACTAATTGAAACTTCAGTATCAGTAACTTCAGTTGCTTGCTCAGTTTCTATCATGCCAGAAAAAAGACCTTCGGAAGCGGAGCTATTTTTTTTCTTTTTAACATCTGATGGTTTAACATTATTTATAATGTTGTTTATGCGCATGAAAAATATATAGATAGATTAAAGTAATATTATACATTTTATATGAGTAACCTCAATAACATTTGCATTATTTTAGTTAGACCCCAAATGGGTGAAAATATTGGCGCAACGGCACGCGTGATGAAAAATTTTGGAATTAGCGATTTAAGAATAGTAGAACCAAGGGATGGCTGGCCGAATGATAAAGCAACTGCAATGAGCGCAGGCGCAAAAGACATCATTGAAAATGTTAAAATTTATAATAAATTGGAAAATGCTACCGCTGAACTAACAGATGTTTACGCTACTACTGCAAGAAAAAGAGGAATTACAAAGCCAGTTTATTTCCCTTCAACCATAAGCAAAAAACTCAAAAATATAAAAACAAAAACTGGAATAGTTTTTGGGCAAGAAAATAATGGCCTAGATAACAGCGATGTCAGCTTAACAAATGGAATAATAACAATTCCGCTAAATAGAGAATATAGCAGCCTAAACCTAGCTCAAACAGTTGGCATAATTTGCTATGAGTTATTTCAAGAACTTGGCAATCTAGATAATATAAATTTAAACGAAAATGAAATTCAGGAAGAGTTAGCAAATAAAAAG
>CAYGRX010000248.1:0-1898 GCA_964352365.1 uncultured Rickettsiales bacterium | reverse complement strand
TTCGGCTCTTCGGCTTTCGGCTCTTCGGCTTTCGGCTCTTCGGCTTTCGGCTCTTCGGCTTGCGCTTTCGCCTTGCGGGCTCGGCGAGGTTTACTACCTATGGATGGTTCGTTGTCATCGCCTTCTGGCAACTCATCGTTGTCTAAAAAATCATCCATGCTGCAAAACTCCCCGAACTTCCATCTTACTTGGGCAAACTGACTTCGACAAGACACACAAAAGTTTAGGGATAGGCCAATGTCTAGCCCGACCTTTGGCAGTTTAATTATGAGACGAAGCTGCCGATAGGCTATTAGAAGAAAGGACTCAAGCAATGATACGCGTACTACCATTAATGTTAGTCGCTTTGATAACAGGATGTTTATCAACGTCGCCACCAACCATCAATGACCTTTACTACAGCAGTGGGATGGAAGTGGTTCCTGAATCTCCGGAAGAGATCGAATCGATGTTACAAGAACAGCGAGAACCTCGCTTACAAGAATTATTAGCTGAAAAAATAAGCTATGGAGCTGAAGAAGTAAATCAAGTTTCTTTGGGCATGCCTAAAAGGTATGTGCAAATGTCCATGGGGGCCCCGGCGCAAGTTGAATTTGCTGGCAACCCTGACTACGGCAACGAAAGATGGACCTACGAAATTGAACTGCCGACTCCGAATGGCTACGTGACCGAACGTCGCTTTATTTACTTCGAAAATCATCAAGTCGTGGGTTGGGAAATTGACTAATTTCCCTTGTCCACACTGCTAATTTTGATAAGAGTTTTACTGAGACCGTAAGCCTGCAAATAATTGCTTTGCACTACGCGGCCATAGTCGTCAACTTTGAATTGTTCCCGATAAAAAGACAGGGATTTGCCATCGACAACTTTGACCCGATAGATCTCTTCGACGTAAGGAATTTTAACCAGCTCTCGTCGCGCTTTGCCGGTTTGTAACTTGAGCCCATAATAGCCCATTTTAACGATCATAATCGCATCAGCTTGCCGACGAATTTGATATTGCTCATCATCACTCACTAGGGGTAACAAGCCAGAAGAAAAATGGCTACCACACCGCAATTTAAATTGAAAATGTTTGTCGCTAATTTCGACAGCGAACTTTTCACAAGCACTGGGGTTGGTTATATTCATACCTTGGGAGCTCAAAGCACTGGTGGCTGAGTACACCCATTTGCCATTAATGGCTTCTTCATTTTTATTTTGCTGAGCTCGTACTGGATCATTTGCCGATTGCGGCGCCGACTCTTGGGCCGTTGCCACACTTGTTACACTTAAAATCACCACTAGTAGGCCAGACAACATAGCAACTTTCATGGAATTCTCTCCTTGTCCTACGCCCCCATAAATTGCCAGATGTGTGCCAACCGGGAGAGCCTTGAATGCAATTTATGGTAAGTATTTTTAGGGGTTTAGGGCCCATTTAAGCTTTAAACAGTTGTCTCAAATTGAGACAGCTGTCGGTGGGAGGTCCTTCGCTTCGCTCAGGATGACGACTCAGGATGATGGGTTAGTGGGCTTCGGACCAATTTTTTCCGTAAGCGACGTTGACCTTCAGCGGAACTTCGAGACTGACTGAGTTTTCCATGATCTCGCGAATGCTCTCGGCAGCGCGACTCACTTCAGCTTCGGGAATTTCGAAAAGGAGTTCATCGTGAACTTGCAGTAACATATAGTCGGCGAATTCATCATAAACTTCGAGCATGGCCATTTTTACCAAATCACTGGACGTCCCTTGGATCGGGGCATTGATAGCGGCCCGCTCCCCGAAAGAACGCTGAACTGGGTTCTTAGCAAACAGTTCTGGAATATAGCGACGACGGCCAAAAATAGTTTCGGCATAGCCACGCTCCTTGGCATCAATAACCACCTGATTCATATACTCACGCACCCCAGAGAAT
>CAYGRX010000247.1:0-1902 GCA_964352365.1 uncultured Rickettsiales bacterium | reverse complement strand
TCATAGGCCTCTTCACTAGATTTTAATCTATAAAGGTCAAAGTGACAAATTTTCAGCCCTTCTTTTGAATCATAGGTTTGCACAATATTAAACGTTGGACTTGTTACGTTCAAATCTTTGCCAGCAAGTTTTGATATTAACGCCTTTGAAAATAAAGTTTTCCCCGCACCTAAATTTCCATACAAAGCGATCGCACAGCCTTTTCGAGCATCAACAGAAAAAGATTCAGCAAAACTCACCGTATCAGAAATTGAATTTAATTTTATAATTTCGCTGCTCATATTAGCTATTTATTTTCAACAAGATCAACATCCAGCTTAGGCAATTCAAATGTAAATTTTGAACCTTTCCCAACCTTTGACTCAACTTTTATGTAACCTTTATGCATATCAATAATTTTCTTAGATAGGTAAAGACCTAACCCAGTACCATATTCCGTATCAGATTCAATTTTATAAAACTCTTCAAAAATTAAAGGGAGATCTTTCTCAGGAATCCCCATCCCTGTATCCTCAATTGAAAATTTAATATTTCCCGTTTCATTATTATTTGAAATTTTGAATATAACCTCACTATTCTCTTTACTCATAATAATTGCATTAGTCATAAGCATTTTGAAAACACGCTTAATTCTATGCCTATCAAAATAAGCAGTTTTTACATTTTTAGAAATTTTACAATTAATATTAACCTTGTTTTCATCAGCAAAATCTCTAATTTCAGTTACTACTTCTTTCACAACCTCTTTCACATTTTCATCACGCTTATCGAGAGAAATATAACCAGCATCAATTGATGATACATCGATGATATTATCAATTAAAGATTGTAGTTTTTGAGATGAATCAAATATCGCCTCAACATACTCTTTTGCTTTATCATCAAGCTTTGCATACCCCATAATCAAAAATTCTGCAAAACCCATAATTGATGTGAGTGGAGAGCGAAGCTCGTAAGAAACATTATTAAGGAAATTGGTTTTTATTTTATCAGTTTCTTCATACGCAACTTTTTCAGCAATTAAAGACTTCTCAACATTTTCCTTATCTGTAATATCAAAATAAGTAAGTAAGGTTGCCCCATCTGGCAGTGGAGTAAAGCGCTTCATCAGAACTATCCCGTCTTGCCTCACAACCTTAATTTCAGTTATCTTTCTATCATTTAAATGGGAAATACACTCATTAACAAACTCCCCCCAATCAACAAAATTATGAAGCGGTTTTTCTTCTTCCAGCACCTGTTTTATATGCGGCTCAGAACCAAGCATTGTATCACTATGCCCCCAAAACTCAATATATGCCGGATTATAAAGCTTCAACCTACCATCACTACCAAAAACTGCAACCGCCTCATTCAAGTTATCAAGAGTATGTTTTTGCACCGATACCACGGTGTTATAATCCCTCTCTAAATTCAGCTGTTCGGTCATATCTTGATAATAAAACAACAAACCACGCTGTTGATAAGGTATCACCACAACCTTTAAAACCGTACCATCCGTAAGATAGTAGTAATCTTCTTTTTTGTTTATGAGGTTTGTAAACATTTCAAGATTTTCCTTCTTGAAATTAGTGTAATCAGCTTGCTCTGGAAGCTTCCTCTTTTCGCGAAGAACATCTAAAACCTCGGAATAAGTTGGCATTTTACGCAAAAACTCCTCATCAAACTTCCACAATTCGACAAAAGACTTATTATAATATTCTAAACGTTGATTTGGCCCATAGACCACAATGGCGCTTGCAAGGGTTTCCAACAATCTCTTCTGCAACTCAACTGAATTTTTCAAACGCTCACGAGTGCTTTGAAGCTCAGAAAAATTAATTGCAAAACCAATTGTACCAGTTGAAGAAAAGCCTTCAACTGACTTTGAAGAAATTGGAATTTCAACAATTTGATTAAGAG
>CAYGRX010000246.1:0-2017 GCA_964352365.1 uncultured Rickettsiales bacterium | reverse complement strand
AAGCTAGAAATTATGAAGGTTGCAACTGCAACTAATCATTTTGCCATTAAATATAAGCTGTTAGTTGCTGCAAATATAGCATCTATGAATGAACTGGTAAATTTGCGTGCAAATAATGGTCTTGCGTAAGGTGAGTTAAAACGTATAGTAGAAATGAACGAAACAGGCTCTAAAAAAGATATTGCTAAGTTTTTGGGTGTATCAGACCCTACATTAAGAGCGTATTATAAAAAATATTCAGAGCTAAAAAACTTAAGAAGAGGTCATCTTCCTTTGTTAACAGAAGATAAATTAACTAAGAGTGTTTTAG
This sequence comes from uncultured Rickettsiales bacterium, assembly GCA_964352365.1. Classification (GTDB taxonomy): domain Bacteria; phylum Pseudomonadota; class Alphaproteobacteria; order Rickettsiales; family UBA8987; genus CAYGRX01. The sequence goes on along the minus strand of CAYGRX010000246.1, from coordinate 1,707 downwards.
ATAAAGTTCAATCTATTATGAAAACAGGTTTTAAAAGAGATGTAATTAAATTTTTAGGTATAAAAAGCACATACACCTTGAGAACATATTGTAAAATCTATCCTGAATTAAATACAGCAATACAGAGCGGAATAAATACTCGAGATAAGAGCTTTTTATTTTGGAAGCAAAGCAAGTTAAAAACAGATTATATTGAATATAATTTAAAACAATTTGAAGAAATTAGTGCAAAAACCGGTCAACTGAAACTAGTAGCTAAGTTTTTTAATATCAATCCAGGCTCATTAAGTCAAACGATGAGGATGCACCCAACTCTAAATACAGCAATACATCGAGGGTTAGCAAAATACAAAGCCAATAAGCAAGAGGATAAAATATCTAAAAATCAGGAAGAAGCGGCTGAAGAACAAAACCCAATAGAGCTGTTTCGATTTAAAAAAGCGCCTAAAGAACTGGTGGCTAAGATAGATAATATAGACAGATTAGACGAGGCAGATGCCTTAGCTCATTATAGGAGGATGAAGGAGGCTGAGAAAGCAGAATCCTTGCGTAAACAAGTTAAAAGTGTAGGTGAAATTATTTAGGGGTAAAAAATATTATTTTTACAGTTTTTACACTCTAAAAAAGTGGGTCAAGTAGGGAAAAAGTCCACTATTAAAAGTAAGACCAATAGTAGGTTTTACCTAGGTTATAGAGATATGAGCATAGTAGAATTTTTCCGACTCTATCAAAATGAAAAAATGTCTAAAGGAAATAAATAGAAAGCAAGTTATGAGCGAAAATATTACTATACGCGATCTGTCATATTGGAAAGAATAATATATTAGAGACAAACAAGAAGAAAAATCATTGTCATCGGAACAAAGACAAGAGGTTGAAGAATTAGTTTATAAGGAGAGAGAGGAAACTCTAAAAAATTTTAGAAGGCCTATCGCATATGATTTTTGGGGGAAGCGTCCTAGGTGGACGATTATGGAAGCAGCATTACTTATTTCGAATATTTGTCCAAAAGATATTGCTTACAAAAAATGGAGAGATATTAAAAACTATTCGCAATCATCCCTTGACGGGCTATAATTTATGATATATATTTATCTCATAAATGAGGTAAATATGAATTTCTTTGAATTTAACAAACAATTTCCAACAGAACTAGCTTGCATAAAGTACTTTATCACAATCCGTTATAACAATAAAGTGCAATGTCGCCATTGCGGTAATCTTAAAATCTCTCATAGAAACGATACGCCTAAAAAGTTTCAATGCACGGAGTGCCATAACAGCTTCTCAATCTTCAAAGGAACAATATTTGAAAAGTCTTGTACCGATTTAAGAAAGTGGATGTATGCTATTCATCTATTCTTAAATAGTAAAAAAGGTATATCTGGTTACCAATTACAAAGAGAGATAGGAGTTACTTACAAGACTGCATGGCGTATGCTTAAGCAAATAAGATTAGCTATGGGCAATCCTGAAAATCAAAATTTTATGGGAACTTTAATAGAAATTGACGAAACTTATGTTGGCGGTAAACCTAGAAAGGGAGCTAAAAAAGATAATGACGATGATGATTTACCTAAAAACAAAAGAGGTCGAGGGGCTAAAAAGAACGTGGTAGTCGGTTGCGTCGATAGAATGAGTAAATCAGTATTTTCTAAGAGCCTGTCTTGAAAGTTTTTAAGGCTCGGCTAACCTCTTTAGCATAAT
>CAYGRX010000245.1:0-2019 GCA_964352365.1 uncultured Rickettsiales bacterium | reverse complement strand
TCCTAGCTCGGTAGAATTCTGCCATAGAGTTGGCTTAGATTATGTTTCTTGTAGCCCATTCCGCGTTCCAATCGCAAGGTTAGCGGCCGCGCAAGCAAGCATTAAAAGCAAGCAGAGTTTGAAGAAAGTCGCTTAAATATGAAATGGCTTAACCCATTTACCATTTAATATAAAATTCTTTATGATTGGTATTTAAGATTCTCAGATGAAAATTCTTTTTCCAAAAATAAAGAATTTGAAGCTGAAGAATCAGCAGGGTTTTTAGGCTCCCAATCTCCTTTTCCTTTATTTTCTTTTATTATTCCTTTCTTCTTCTTTGTATCGGGCTTGTATCGGCTTTGTATCGCATCTGTGCCTTTACATGTATCAATATAACTATCATAATCTTGAATTTCTCTGTAATTACAAATAGTTATGACATTTATGCCTGTATCGTTTGCTGTATCGATTATATGAAATTTCTATAAGATTTTAACTTCTGTAAGAAGCTTACATAAAGCTAGAAAATTTTTTCACAATGAGAATAGGCTATATCCACTAAAAAACTAATTATCTTCAGTTGGAACGATAGGTTCAATATCTTTCTGAATTTCCTGAGTAGCATCTTTTGTAGATTCCTCAATATCACCAGCTGCTTCATCTATTTCATCAGGAACTTCAAGATTTTGAATTTCTTCTTGAGACTCATCTGATTCACCTGATACTTCTTCTGCTTCACTAGCTTTGCCTTCAACTTCTTGAACCGCTTCATCGATAATGTCAGAAGTTCTTACAGTGTGAGAAGCTATATAACCTAGAACCAAACTATTAAGAAGAAACAAAGTTGCTAAAATTGCAGTAGTTTTGGTAAATAAGTTTGCTTGCGACCTACCCGTCATAAAAGCTGTAGGACTTGAATTACCCGTAAAGCCGTCTGAGTCAGAGCGTTGAATAAGAATAGTTGCAACAAGCGCAACCACAATAATAATTTGAACTATTAGTAATATTTCCATAATAATTTTATTATTTGAATTTTATAAATTTTCTAAAATCTTTTGTTTAAAAACTTTTAGTTTTTCTAGCTCTATATCAGAATGACCTCTCTCCTCCTGAACCGAACAATAAAGCATGCCTTTATAATCTATTTCGAAATAGTTGCAAGTATCTATAAATGGTAGTTCAAAATATTCAGGTGGAGACTGCGAGTAGCCACAAGAAACTAGAAAGAATTTTTTACCTTTAAGTTTTCTACCCAAATCTTTACGGAAAGTTATAAGGTCTGAAAATCTATCAAAAAAGGTTTTCATCTGTGCTGACATTGAATACCAGTAAATTGGGGAACAAAGAATTGTAATATCGGACTCTATAATTTCATTTATTATATCAACAAAATCATCATCTTGGTTAGCCATCTCATAATCAAAATATGTAATATCAGAGAGGTTGAGGTCTATAATATTATGCTCAGCCACTATATTCTCAGTAAGCGCCTTTAAAGTAGCATTGCTATTACCATCCGATCGTGAGCTTGAAAAGATTGTGGTTATTTTGGACATTTATTTTTTTAAATTATACATTCATTATCGAAGGAAAAGTTTCAGTGCTCAAACTTGCACCACCAACCAACATCCCCCCAACTAGAGGTATCTTAGAAATTGGGGTGCAATTTTTGTTATCAACTGATCCACCATATAATATAGTTACCCCAGCGCTATTTTGCGAATTTATATGCTGATTAATATGTTCATTAATGTGGGCATGAGCAGATTGAATATCTTCTAAGCTTGCAACCTTACCTGTACCGATTGCCCAAACAGGCTCATAAGCAATAACAAAATCTTCCTTAGAAAGCTCCTGTGAAATTGATTCCTTAATTTGATTTGTTAAAACTTCGTTAGTTTTCCCCGCTTCTCTTTCCTCTAGGGTTTCACCAATACAAATAATAGATTTTAAACCATTGTTTTTAGCAGATAGTGCTTTTTTATAAACATTTTCACTGGTTTCTCCAAAAAGCGTTCTACGTTCTGAATGTCCTAATAT
>CAYGRX010000244.1:0-2068 GCA_964352365.1 uncultured Rickettsiales bacterium | reverse complement strand
CCGTTTGTGCATCCAATACAACTTGATATACTTGAGCTTGCTCTTGTGTAAACTTACCTGAAACGGGCACCGTGCGTGTAACATCCGCACAGTATTGTTCATATTCAGCGCCAATATCCATCACTACCAAATCGCCTGGAATAAGCAACGACTCATTGGCTGTGTAGTGCATGATTGCACCATTCTGCCCACTCGCAACTATGGTCGGAAAAGCTTCGCCCGAAGCTCCCATACTTCTAAACGTATAGTTAATGATTGCTTCTACTTGATATTCGGTCATTCCGCACTTGATAGATTTGATGGCATTACGCTGGGCTTCGCACGTAATATCAACGGCTCTTTCAATCATTTTTATTTCTTCTGCCGTTTTCTTTTGACGCAAATAAGCAAACAAGTCTTCGCCTTCATTCACTTTAGGTGTAAGCTTAGCTCGCTTTACCTTGGCGTCAAAATGATACACCATGCTTTTTAAATCGCCTGGATGTTCTTTGTCATCACGCTCAATATGGTCGTGTTGATTGGTATAAACACTTTTGATTCTTTCCCAAGGAAAAGTAGTGGTCTTGAAGCTGGTATTTGGATAAACAAGCTGCACATTGCTCAACTCTTTAGCTTGCTCCATACTCAGCATTTTACCTGTCCATTGTTCTTTTTTCTGATCTCTTTCTTCTAAATACAGCGCCTCTCGCACCCACTCGCCTTCTATTTGCACAGGTGTCTTGAAAATGATCATGATGGCATTTGGCGCATCTATACCAGTGAAGTAATAGAAATCTGGATCTTGATTAAATCGAAAATCAATGTCATTTGACTTGCTTTTCAATGGTGCTGAAAACAACACCACCATAGCACTATCGGGCAAGGTATCTCTTAACCGATCCCTATTATTCGAAAAGAAACTGGCCGGCAATTCATCCTCAATCTTGGGCAGATCTTTGATCTTAAAAACGGGTGAAGTAAAGTCTATGGTTTTACCAATGCCTTGCGCTATCGATTGTAAACCAAATATGATAGCTAAAATGAATAGTAGAACTGTTCGCATGATGGCAAAGCAAAAGCTAAAAAGTTCTCAGCACGCGTTGCTTTGGGGCTTTTATAAACACAACACCATGAATTATAGAGCCAAAACAATTCGGAAAAACAGAAGCGGATTAATCAGTGATTATTACTTCAATTTCTCTGGTTTTGGAATTTTTGCTTGTCCAGCCCCCTGCACAGTCTCCTTGTGTAAGAATCCCAGCGTTTAGTTTAATGACATAAGTCCCTGAGCTCAAAAACTTCCCTTCCAAAAATCCATCACACCCATTTGCACCACCACAATATTCAAAATATGGGGTTAAAAATGATGGATTCATGACCGTAGCCAAATGGTAAGATATGATTTCGTCATTTACAAACCACTTAAAAACATCAAACTGATCAGAAGAACAACTTTCAATTCTTACCACATCACCTACTTTGTAATTCAGCGTATCTGTTTCAGAACAAAAGTCCACTTTACTGCAAGAGATCAACGTAATCAATGCTGGTAAAAGCATAACAAGGTGCTTCATGATGAAAAAATTACAACGAATCAATTATACGAAACAAAAAAAGGCCGTTCCGAAAATCAGAACAGCCTTGCTTTATTTTTTAAAGGGATTAAGCTAAAAAGCCTTGAGCTTTAGCTTCTTTCAAACAAGTTGAAATTCCTTTTTTATTGATATTTCTAATACCAGCCGCGCTAACAGTAAGTGAAACCCACTCTTCTGTTTCTGGCACGTAAAACTTCTTTTTCTGAAGATTCACATGAAATCTTCTTTTCGTCTTATGCATTGAGTGAGAAACGTGGTTTCCTGTCTGCGCTGTCTTTCCTGTAATTTGACAAATTCTCATAGCCTTACTTTTACCTTCACAAATTGGGGTGCAAATATAAATCAATAATTCTCTCTAAAAAGCACATCATTCAAAGAAAGTTTATTTTCTCTCATAACTTCCTTTCTTACAAGCTGTAAAGCTTGCAAAGCTGTTCTTCTGATGTTTCGTTCACGATGATTTCCCATCATAAACTTGAGAGCATAGGTCCGAG
>CAYGRX010000243.1:0-2074 GCA_964352365.1 uncultured Rickettsiales bacterium | reverse complement strand
CAGAGTTTCCTCCATTGTCCAATATTCCTCACTGCTGCCTCCCGTAGGAGTCTGGGCCGTATCTCAGTCCCAGTGTGGCTGATCATCCTCTCAGACCAGCTATAGATCGTAGCCTTGGTGAGCCATTACCTCACCAACAAGCTAATCTAACGCGGGCCGATCTTTCAGCGATAAATCTTTCCTCCGTAGAGAATATCCGGCATTAATCCCAGTTTCCCAGGGCTATTCCAGACTGAAAGGTACGTTCCCACGTGTTACTCACCCGTTTGCCGCTCTAATAACACCCGAAGGTGCGTTCTCGCTCGACTTGCATGTGTTAAGCCTGCCGCCAGCGTTCATTCTGAGCCAGGATCAAACTCTCAAGTTTAATCCCACAGAGATCTCCATCTCTGTAAATTTTTTGAAATTGTACGAGTGTTTAAATAAATTTAAACAAACCGCACGCTGTGCATTTTTGTTCTTATACAACATAAGTTAGTATATGAAATAAAAGCGGCTATTAAATAGCTTTTACAACGTACTCTCGTACACTGCGATTACTTCTCGCCGCCTTCATTTCTTGACAGATTCACGATTTAAAATATCATCCCGATATGTTTGAAGTTTGTTACCTCAATTGCTCGGGGAGTTGCGTTATAAGGGTAAAGAATTCACCCGTCAACAGAAAAATATAAAAAAAGTGAAAAAAGATTTTATAAGGCCATTTACACACTCATACACAAGATTAGAATTACAAGCCAAATTGATTATAGATATCTGGTCTTTTAGCTTTATCAGCTTTAATTGCCTCTTTAACTATTGGAGAAGGAGAAGCCTTGTTGTTCTCTTCATAAGTATCCATATAATCCAAAACTGCTTGATAAGCCTTCATCATAGGCTTCTCTATTAACGATGTTAACAAAGACCTATCTTCAAAGTATTTTTCAACAGCATTACTTTTATTAGAATTACTTAGTACAATTTCGGAAACACGCTTGTTTGTCATACCACTAAATTGGTGACCATTTGTGTAAGCCCTAGTTTCTGTTTTGTTAACAAGCGCATACTCTATTTTACTGTATCCAGCTATTACAGCACCACCTATCATAGATGATGTTAAGGCTGTCGATGCAAGACCTTCATCACCTAATAAATAACTACCTGCCGTAGCAACAATAGGCGCCATAACTGATAACATTTTGAAAAAAACACCATTACCAGTAAACAATTCCTTCATTGAATCTAAATAATTCTCATTTTTTACATGAGTTAGTTCATGAGCGTGATGGTTTACAAACACTTGCATTGGCAAGTCCAGTTCACTCTTCGGAATTAAGATGTTATTATTGAAAGCTTCTGGAAAAACTAATCCATCTATGAAAAATACTTGCGCTTCTACCCCAAGCCTTCTTTCGTTATCTCTCAGGGCTTTGTAGTGGTCTGGATATTTTTCTTCAAATTCTTTATTCTTTGAAGTTAAATATACATCTGAACCATATTCCTGAAAAATTCTTCCACTTGCAACATCTACGTTCATATATATAGCCTAAATTGCTTAGAAAACTATCTTATCACAAACATATTAACAAAACGTTAATGCTGTTGATAAAGTTATATATATATAATATATGATAGCGAAATTTAGTTTATACATATGTCAGACCTATCGAAAATAAGAAACTTCTCAATTGTAGCACATATTGACCATGGCAAAAGTACGCTTGCAGATAGGTTGATTCAGGAAACACAGGCTGTAGCCGATAGAGATTTGAAAGAGCAGATGCTCGATAGCATGGATATTGAGCGTGAGCGCGGCATCACGATTAAAAGCCAGACTGTAAGGTTGTTATATAAAGCAAAAGATGGGGAAGTTTATCATTTAAATTTAATGGATACACCCGGCCATGTAGATTTTGCATATGAAGTTAGCCGAAGTTTAGCCGCATGCGAAGGAAGCTTGCTAGTTGTTGACTCGAGCCAAGGGGTGGAGGCCCAAACTTTAGCTAATGTTTACAAAGCTATTGAAGCTCACCCCGAGCTAATCCCAGTTTTGAATAACATTGATTTACCCGCAAGTGATCCTGAGCGCGTCTAA
>CAYGRX010000242.1:0-2088 GCA_964352365.1 uncultured Rickettsiales bacterium | reverse complement strand
CGATTCATCTCGCGCAAATATTTTGAAAAATCCTTTTTGAAATCATAGGTGGAAATAGTGCGATACCGCATCCCATTTTCATACGCGTGGATATCCTCTGTCATTTCCCATTATAGGAATTTATTCTTATTTTGTCAAGAGTTATCCAACTATTATTTACTACTGTAAGTTATTCGAGAAAATTAAATCGTTTAATTTCATTGTTCACTGTGGCGCCTTTATAAAATTTATCATAATTTAAATTATCGTAAATTTTGTTTGTATCAGGATCAAGCCTAGTTTCAATATACCGAGAGTTATCTTTATTCTCTAAAACAGATTTTTCAAATTCTAACCACTTTGCTAAGAACTTATTAACTGTGATTTTTATATCCTCATTCTTGATTATTTTGTAATATTTCATGATACTAGCAATAATTGCATATCGACCATATCTTAATGCGTAACCAAAATTTACAATTCCATCTTTGTTATTTTTTTCATTGTAATTTTTATGGATTTTCCATATTGCTGCATCTAATTCATACGCAAAAATATATTTCTCGTAATCATTTGTATTAGGTAAAACTTCGTCAAATTTTTCTTTCTGAAATAGTGTTTTGCTTCCCGATCGTCTTGCTTCAGAGGGTTTTCCAAAACAGGAATAAACAACTCTTAAAAACTTATCTCTTTCAACTATGTCTTTGGTCGATATATATTTCTTATCAAAACCTTCTCCAAATTCACCGGCTTTTCTTAAGTAAAAATAGCCATATTTATTGAAAATTAATTTTTGTAACTCTAACTGAACTTTATCGTTAGATCTTCTATCGGCTTCATCTACTTCTGTTTGTTGATTGGTTGCTTTAGATATTTCTTCAATTAAACGTAGTTTTTTTTCAGACATCCTGCCTTTTTCTTCAGGATCAAAACTAATGATTTTTACTAAAACTTCTTTTCCATGAAACACACTTTCATTCCTTTTGCCATCTAAACAATCTCTGTACAGCCATGCTAGTGTATATGCCGTTTGACCGCCGTTAATAATTTGAGGATTTGTTAGAAGCAATTCGCCAATATTTTTTTTGCCGCTTTTTTCGGTTATGTAGGTTTCATCAGACAATATAGTGAGTCCATTATTGAAAAGTGAAAATTCATTATCTGTCTTATTAATAATAGTTTCTGCAATTTTAAAATTAACTGATCCTTTTTTCATTTCCAGATAACTTCTAGGGTTATATTTTAAAATGGAATTTTTATATTTTTCCATGGCTTTGGCAATTTCAATAATAGGTACGAAGAGGAGGCTAATTTCACACTCTTCATCTTTTGTTTGAACCGAATATTTAACTCTAGAGTTATCGTTATTGGTGTTAATTCGAATAACTAGTTCTTCTTGATTGTAAAACGTACCAGAAACTATTGGAAAAACTAGATCATCATAGGCCTTTGTATGATCATAAATGTGGATTTTATAGTTACCAATTATTTTTCCAAAGTCTTGTTTATGTTTATTTTTAACATTGGCTAATACAATAACTTCATGTTCATATTTAGCTAAGCCTTCTATTTCATTTATTTCTTTCATGAATTTTTTGATTTTTGAATTGTATTCATTTCCGTTTTTATCACTGTCATGGCCACAGGAAACACCATCTATATCCATTTTTATTAATTCATTAAGCTGTATTTCTTTATCTTCGAAATTTGAAGAGCAGTTCCTAAATTTAGATTGAATATAAAATATCTTTTTATTTTCAGTATCTATGTAATATGCGTCTATACCCGCGTCACCAGTTCCATCAGTTATGTATTTTTCTCTATCTTGAAAGTCTTCTAATCCATATTTAACTTTTAAATATAAGTGTAGATATGCTTTCGATCTTGCTTTCGTCAACTCTTCAATATTATCTTCAATTGGATGATATGATTTATATTCTATTGGTGCTTCTTTTCGAAGTGAGTCTATTATGCTAACTAATGTATTATATTTTTTATCGCTTGATATATGTTCCATTCAATTCATCCTCTTTTTTACATGAGTATAGTAATCTAGGATCAAAAAAGTAATAGTTTTTTAGTGGATTGTGAGGCCAAGCTCCACAGTGT
>CAYGRX010000241.1:0-2090 GCA_964352365.1 uncultured Rickettsiales bacterium | reverse complement strand
CGCCGGGTGATATGTCAGATGCGGAAAGCGTTTGGGGAACGGATAACACAAATAATGGCGATGGAGATGGTGAAATTGAAGGGAAAACTTCAGATGAAGAATATCTCGTATGGCAGCACTTAGGGCTATCAGGATTTATAGATGGTAGGTTTAATGATAGTTTGTCTGGCGCTAACGTTGCTCCGGGAGAAGATATTCCTGCTGGTCCATACACTAAAAGTGGATATTCAATTTTTGGTCGTAGTTTTAGGGTTGATTCAACAATTAATTCTATAGCTTTTGCTAAAGTTAGGTCTGGTGATGATATAGATAAGGCTGTGTTTGTTCCTAAGCAAGCTCATTCAATAGATAGAAAGATTGATGATGGTAACCCATCTGAGGGGCAAATGGTTGCTGAGCCTGTCTATGACTCAAGTGGCTATTTTGCAGATTCAGAATGTTTAACTGTTGGTTCAGCTGGTGATGAAGATGATGTTTATGCTCTAGCTGAAACAGAAGTTAGATGTTATTTGATTTACTATCTAAGCCTTGCAAATGGTGAGGAATAGGATTTTTCTAATTGAAGTTATAAGGGTCTACGTCAATTTTAATTTTTAAGCCGTTTGGTGTTTTTATCTCATCAATTTTACTTCTTAGATATTTCTGTATATTCAAATTTTTATCGCATTTTAGTAAAATTCTATTTCTATAAAATCCTCGTAGCTCATAATATAATGCTTTGGAAGGGCCATATATATCAACCTTGTCTGAGCCATGTATAGCACTAATTACAATTTTTGCATACTCACGAGATTGTGCTTCATTTTTACTTTCTATAATTATCCCTACTAATCTTGAAAAGGGAGGCATATGGGATTCTAGGCGTTCCTCTAATTCAAATTCTAGGAAGCCATCTCTGTCATTATTCTTTAAAAATTCAAAAACTTCATTTTCAGGTTGGTATGTTTGTATAATTACTTTTCCAGCATTATCTTTACTGCTTTCCCTTCCTGCTCGGCCTGACACTTGTTGCAATAATTGGAAACATTTTTCACTAGCTCTTAAGTCAGAAAAATCTAAGCCTAGGTCACCATCAATAACACCAACAAGTTTTAGGGCGGGGAAGTGGTGTCCTTTGGCAATTATTTGTGTTCCAATAATTATATCAACCTCATTATTAATAACTTGGCTAATAATTTCTTCTGATTTTTTACTATTTTGAATTGTATCTTTAGATATCTCGATAACCCTTGCCTCTGGGATTTTAGATTTAATTTCTTCATGGATTCTTTGTACCCCTGGGCCGCAAGGTCTAAAAGAGTTTTCGGCTTCGCATTTAGGGCATTTTTCAGGGATTCTCATTTTATAGCCACTATGGTGACATTCTAGATATGGCGTCATTAAGTTATCATAATGTAAAGCCATCCATGCGCTTGTATCTGGTGACTTAAACCTAAACCCACATTTCCCACAAAGCATAAGTGGCGCATAGCCTTTTCTATTTAAAAAGAGTAGGGTTTGTTCGCCTTTTGCTATTTGTTCTTTTATCCCAGATATAAGGGTTTCTGAGATGAAATTTTGAGAGTTAAGCTCTTCTTCTCTCATGTCTAAAATATCTATTGTAGGCAGTGCAACATCGTTAAATCTTGATAAAATTTTATGGTAAAAATATTTGCCAGATTTAGCGTTATGGTATGTTTCAACGCTTGGTGTCGCAGAGCCTAAAATCACAGTTATGTTCTCTATATTTCCTCGTGCAACCGCCATATCGCGGGCGTTATATATTATTCCATCTTCTTGTTTGTAGCTGCCATCATGTTCTTCATCTAGGATAATTAGTCCTAAATTTTTAAATGGTAAATGTAAGGCAGATCTAGCGCCGATTACAACTTTTGCTTCTCCGTTTGCTACTGAGAAAAAATTTTTACGACGTGTGGCTTCGGTAATTTCAGAATGCCAAGATGTTGGGGTGAAGCCGAACTTTTCTTCAAATCTATATAATATTTGAGAGCTAAGTAAAATTTCTGGTAATAAAATTAATGCCTGCTCGCCCTTATTTAGGCTGTCTTCCAACAGCTTAAAATATATTTCTGTTTTTCCACTTCCAGTAA
>CAYGRX010000240.1:0-2134 GCA_964352365.1 uncultured Rickettsiales bacterium | reverse complement strand
TTAAGGCAGGGTTATCCTCAACCCTTAAATCTTCACGGAACCATATAATCGCAGTTTTACTCATGAAATTATTATCTATTCTAAAATAGAAAAACCAAGTTAAATGATTTTAATACAAATATTATATTCAAGTTAAACTTCTATTTTACACCATATTGGCGCATGGTCACTGGCTTTTGTTTCGCCGCGTGGCTCACTGATTATTTTGCAATCAACATTACTATCTGCCGCAAGTGCATTTGCAAAAAGAAAATCAATTCGTAAACCCTTGTTATAACCCCAAGCGCCACCACGATAGTCCCACCAACTAAATTCTTGTTTTTCCTGATTGTTAGCGCGCCAAAGTTCAATATAGCCAGAATTCACAATTTCGCGATACTTCTTCTGCTCGTCTTCATGAAAGCAAATTGAATCACGCAAACTTTTTGGGTCATATACATCAATATCTTCAGGGGCAACATTAAAATCTCCACCAACTATAACCTTCTCGTCATAATTTTGAATTTCTTCCATATGCTTTCTAAGTGCATCAAAAAATTTCATTTTATATTCAAATTTTTCACTGCCGACCGCATTTCCGTTTGGCACATAAACACTTGAAACCCTCACAGCCGAATCAGGCAAGCAAATTATACCTTCAATATATCTAGAATTTTCATCTTCAAAATTAGGTATGCCTCTAGTTATATCATCAATTGGATATTTTGAAATTATAGCGACACCATTATAAGTCTTTTGGCCGAATGCCTCTACATTATAGCCTATCTCTTCAATTTCAATATATGGGAATTTTTCAGTGATGCATTTCAGCTCTTGAAACAAAACGACATCGGGCTGATATTCTTTTAAAAACTCGATTATATTGGGCAGCCTAGCATTAACTGAGTTAACATTCCAAGTTACGATAGATAGATTTTTTTGGCTTTTTGCATTCATGGGTGAACTATAATATCTAAAAATATATAGTTCAATCCCATAAATTAAGCATATAGCAAAAGCTATTACGCAACTTTTTTATAAGCTTTGTTATTATTTAAAAAGTTTACAAGCTCTTTATTTACAATTTTGGTATGAGTTATATTCAAGCCGTGTGGAGCATCATCAATAATTTTTAGGTCCACTTGTGGGGCAAATTCACTTACTCTTTTACCACAAATTTCAGATGGGCAAATTTGGTCACTTCCACCATGTATAACCAAGGTTGGAATATCAAATTTCTTTAAATCTTCTCTGAAATCTGTAGTAGCAAAAGATTCAATGCAATCTATCATAGCTTTTGGGGTTGCAAACAAAGTTTGGTGAAATAAGAAGTCTAAAAATTCTTCACTTACCTTATCTTTATTGTCTTTGTAGCTCATAAAGTCTTTTTGCCAGTTTGATATAAATTCAAATCTGTCATTACGGACTCCATCTTTCATATCATCGAAAACTTCCTTGTCTAAGCCTTCAGGGTTATCATCAGTGTTTAACATGAATGGTGTAACTGCAGATATTAAAACTGCTTTAGAAATATTATCTGTTCCATATTTACCGATATATCTGGCAACTTCACCACCACCCATAGAAAAACCTGCTAGAGTAACATTTTTCAGCTCTAGTTTGTCTATAAGGCATTTCAAGTCGCTAGCTAAACTATCGTAATCATAACCTTCCCAAGGCTTACAAGACTGGCCGAATCCTTTTCTGTCGTAAGATATTACTCTATAACCTGCTTCAACAAGCGCTTCTACTTGTGGTTCCCATGCTTTGTGAGTTAAAGGCCATCCGTGAATTAATATAATTGGATCGCCGTAACTATAATCTTCATAATATAGTTTACTTTTTTTATCATCTTTCAAATTGATATACGGCATCTCATCTCCTAATTTTGTTATAGGATTGATATAGGCGTATGCTTGTAAAAATTCAATTTAGATTGGCTCTAAAAATTTAAAAGTTAAATAACTAGAAGGAGGCTTAATTAAAAAGTGTTTAGTTTTGTATTAAACTGAGAAACTGTTTCCGCAACCGCATGAAGAAGCTGCATTGGGGTTTTTAATTTCAAAATGTTCTGCACCTAAGCTAATAACATAGTTAATTTCACTGCCTTCAACAAATTGCAGTGAAGTTTCGTCTATCACTACAGATGCACCGT
>CAYGRX010000239.1:0-2169 GCA_964352365.1 uncultured Rickettsiales bacterium | reverse complement strand
CCTCCAAAGTATCCAATTTTGCTCGAGATTTCGCGGCCTTACCTTCTTCGTAGTCAGCTTTGTCCTGGATACGTTTTGCGATTTTCTCTATTTCTACACTTGCTTCGAACTCCCGTTGCTGAATGTTACGGTATAGTTGTCCGTATACATCAGTTCCAGCGTCACGAGCCAAGGAGTCCATCTCAGTTTTTAGATTTTCCCACTCGGCGGTGGGTTCTTCTAAAAGTTCAGCTTCCAAGGATTCGATGTAAACCATACGGTCGAATTTGGCATCGTCACGATCTACTCCTTCAGACATGAGGGCAATGTCGGCCGCCATGTTGTTAATGGAACCGCTGTTAGTGTACATTTCTATACCCACATAGAAGAAGAAGAGCAGGCTCCACAAAATAAAATCCGTTTTGTCAAAACGCATTAAACGTTCGGGCCATATGATTTTCACATTCTTGCCTTCCTTCTTGTTCTTTTCTTCAAGCTTCTTAAGCTTTCTGATGTCCATAGCATCCACGGAGAGGTTACTCCATTTGCGGAAGATCTTCCCACCGTAGTGGGTAACCGCGCCGGAGCACATTAATCCCAACACCGTGCCAGCTGCCTGGCCAACGAAAGTGATGAAGTTGGAGCTATAGAAGTATAGGCTGGCAAACGCCAGTGCAATCTGCAGCAGGATCCCGATTACCTTGGAGATAGAAAGCTCTTTCGAGAAGGTGTTAAAAACCTTCAACGGAATCAGTCGCATTCTCCCTAAATACATTAGGGCATCATGCTGATCCCTAAACTCCTTTTGTTTGAAGTCAAAAAGGATCTGCTCTTTGCTTTCCTTTGAAAAAAAGGATTTGAAGTCTGCGATAATTTTGTCTCTATTTTGAAAGACATTATATATTACCATGAATAATGCTCCAATGCCTAATAGGCCGAGCATGGTCTGTGCGAAATTGTAAAATTCCATAATTGAAGTTTAAGATTTACTATGAGAGTATTTCCAGATGCATCTGGCTCCCAAAAAGTTTGAAATGCTCTTTTTCCTTATTCAGGAATGGATTTACTGCAAGTGCAGAGAGCTTTCTTTCAATCCATTATCCTCTATAAAGGGTATCAAACCTTTGAGCAGTCTTTGTCCGAGCGCGTGTACTTACAAATATTGCTATTTGCTGCACAATGCCTGATTTCTCAGGTCATCTACCGGGCTACACTTGCGTGTAGTGAAATCGCCGACTGGAAAATTCTCCTTTTCACTTTGAGTTCAAAACTCGCGAGGTACAAAACCATTCAAAAATCTTTTGAAATTTGATTAGGTTATGTAGTGAAAAGATTCGCATATTATACTCATCTCGATTGTGGGTCGAAATGGATGTGTAAACTATAACTAATCTAGCTTGATACTAATAGCTAAGCTAAATTTAGTATGTGTTTGCTAATACGCGAACGTATGCATAAGCTAAAAGAAAAGCTATTTTGGAACTTGAATTATACCATAAAATAGTTAAGAAAAGGTTAAGAAAAATTTAAAAAATAATCTTTGTCACTTTTAGTTATTTTACTTAATGTCTGGTTTATGAAATAGTATATCTATACTATAATTAGCAATATCGGCTGACCTAAAGAATATTATTTAAGTGGTGGAACAAAAAAATTATAATAATGAGGAGCGTAGAATAGGTTTTGAAATTGAGTATGAAGGCCTATCTCTAGTAAAATCCTCTGAGGTTATCCAAAATTTACTTGGTGGAGAAATTAGGCATAATAACAATGCTACTTCTCAAGTTAAAAATACTGAGCTTGGAGATTTTACTATCGAGCTTGATGCCATTCCTCTGCAAAATTTGATTGAATCAACCTCAAATTTTGAAATTAAAAATTATGAAAAATCTAAGGAAATTAAAGAGTTAAAAAATAAAATTAGAAAATCAGTTCAAGATACTGGTGCAAAAATCATTCCTTATGAAATTGTTTCTCCACCCGTTAAAATAAGTCAAATCTATAAACTAGATGAATTATGCGAAAAGCTAAGGGAATTGGGGGCAAAAGGAACAAGAACAAGCTTAAAAAATGCCTTTGGTTTGCATATTAATCCAGAAGTATCATCGCTTGAAGTCAGCTATATAATTAGGCATCTACAAAGTTTTCTTTTACTTTCGCCGTGGCTAAAGCAAAAACATAAAATTAATA
>CAYGRX010000238.1:0-2201 GCA_964352365.1 uncultured Rickettsiales bacterium | reverse complement strand
AAAGATATCAACCTTTCAATTCCTCTGGTAGTTCGCTTAGAGGGAACAAACGTTGAAAAAGGTAAAGAAATTTTAGCAAACTCTGGTTTAGATATTATTCCAGCTGACGATCTTGATGATGCGGCTGCAAAAATTGTTAAAGCGGTAGCTTAAGTTTTATGACTGAGGAAACCAGATATATAAAAGCTGATATTAGGTTTAATTTTGCGATACCTCTTGGTAAGACGGTGGCTGGCTTTGATTCAAATATGCATTTTTATAGAACATTTAACGAAAAATTATCTGAAGTTGTAAAAGAGCTTTATGCAAGCGGGGATTTAAAGAGTATTTCATTGGGTAGTGCTTGTATAGAGGCTTCAAAAAACCTTGATTCGTCTAATGCTGGCAAAAGAAGGCAAATTTTAGATATTTTATACGAAGTTAATTCCTCCAACTATGACAGGGCTGGTTCGCTTAATTTTGTAAAGGAGCTTGCGGGAAAATTATATGAAAAAGTAACTTCTAGTGAGTCCCTAAAGTCGTGCAAAGGTATTATATCCACTGAATCTTATTTGTATGACGACAAAACACAAATGGCTGATAAAAGGCATCATTCGGTAAGATATGGTCAACCAGGCAATTACATTGTGGGTTCTACTAAAGCTAAACAGATGTATAATGAACAAAATAAAATCTTTTAAATTATTAAATAATAAAACGGAGTTTTAAATGAGTGTATTAGTAAATAAGAATACAAAGTTAATATGTCAGGGTTTTACTGGCGCACAGGGTACGTTCCACTCTGAGCAAGCAATTGCTTATGGCACGAACATGGTTGGTGGTGTTACACCAGGTAAAGGTGGTTCAACTCACTTGAACTTACCAGTTTTTGACACTGTTGGCGATGCTAAGCAAAAAACTGAAGCTAACGCTACAGTAATTTATGTTCCACCTCCATTTGCAGCTGACGCAATACTTGAAGCGATTGAAGCGCAAATTGAGTTAATTATCTGTATTACAGAGGGAATTCCAGTTCTTGACATGGTAAAAGTTAAGAAAGCTCTTCAAGGTTCTAAGTCTCGTTTAGTTGGGCCAAACTGTCCGGGTGTTATCACTCCTGGTGAGTGTAAAATTGGTATTATGCCGGGTCATATTCACAAAAAAGGTAATGTTGGTATCGTTTCGCGCTCTGGTACTTTAACTTATGAAGCGGTTTTCCAAACTACTGCAATCGGCATGGGGCAATCTACTTGTATCGGTATTGGCGGTGATCCAGTTAATGGAACTAACTTTATCGATTGCTTAGACTTATTCCTAAATGATGAGCAAACTGAATCAATTGTTATGATTGGTGAAATTGGTGGTTCTGCGGAAGAAGAAGCTGCTGAATTCTTGAAAAAATCTAAAATCAAAAAACCTACCGTTGGTTTTATCGCTGGTAGAACAGCTCCTCCAGGTAAGCGTATGGGCCATGCTGGCGCAATTGTTGCTGGTGGTAAAGGTGGTGCTGATGATAAGATTGAAGCAATGAAATCAGCTGGTATAGCGGTTTCTGATTCGCCTGCGAAAATTGGCTTCACATTAAATGAATTTTTAAACGGTAGAATTGCAGCGTAAGCTAAAATTATTACATTTTAATTCAGGCTTTAAGGGCGTCATAGTTTTGGCGCCTTTTTTATTTGATCTTCGTTGTTAAAAATTTAATTATAAGAAAAAATTTAGCATATTATAGATGACTAAAGTTAGAATAGACATGCACCTTATAACGGGCCCAACAACTAAAGGGCCACAAAGTGCAATGAAAATTTATAGAGATATGCTCTCCGATGGTTTGTTTCCTAGTGGATTTATGCTTCACAACGACTTTTTTTACCCTGAGTCACTGGTAAATTTGGCAAGTAGGGCAATGCCTGATGGTAAATCTCGTGATTCAAGAGGTCAGGCCGTTTTTAAAGGTCTGGGAATGGATAGGGAATATCTTGTGAAGTTAACACGGAATGCTGATCCTAAAATTAGCTGGGTTGACAGGGTGAAGTCTTTCTTAGACCTTGACCAACTTGAAAAATATACAGATTTTAATTTAATAAGCGCTGATGTAAATTTAGTTGATGATTATAGATCTTTTCCACTATTCATTGACTATGAATATAAACATTTAGCAAAGGAAACTGTGATGAATTTTGTTACGAAAGGGTTAAAAACTACTTGTCACGATCTAACTG
>CAYGRX010000237.1:0-2235 GCA_964352365.1 uncultured Rickettsiales bacterium | reverse complement strand
GGCTAGGGTTTCAGCATTTGATAAAATCGGGAAATTTGATGAATCATTAAAGGCGGGAACAGATGATGTTGATTGGTTCTTTCGTGCAAAAGATAAAAGGCTTAATAGTTATGAGCTTTCACAGCCTTTACTTTTTAAAAGGATTCACCAAGATAATTTAAGTAAAACAGCGCTAATTCATAATAAGGAATTGCTGTCGGTGGTTCGCATGAATTTACAACGTAAAAAACAGCAAGAATCTCAGCGTTATGAACATAAGATATCAGTGATAATACCTTGTTATAACGCTAAAAAATTCATTCTTGATGCGATAAAAACTGTTGAAGATGAAGGTGATATTATTGGTGAAATTATTGTAGTTGATGATGCAAGCGCTGATGGTAGTGTGGGGTATATTGAATCCCTGAAAATTGAAAAATTAAAGCTTATAAAACTACCTAAAAATAAAGGGATAAGCGCTGCTCGTAATGAAGCTGTAAATGTTGCTAAATTTCCATATATCGCTTTTCTGGATGCGGATGATTTATGGGTAAAAGGTCGTTCAAATGCACTCGCGGAGAAGTTAAAGGAAAATAAAACCCCTTGGGCTTTCGGCTCTATTGAGCATTTTTCAAACAGCGATAAATATATTCTTCCTGCAACTCAAACTGGATATTTTGCAAGCTCTATGCTGGTTGAAACGGATTTTTTTATAAAGGTTGGTTTGTTTAATGAAGAATTAAAAGTTGGCGAGTTTATTGAGTGGTTTGACCGCGCCAGATCAGTCACTCAAAAAAAGCCTGCTATAGTTAATACAACTGTTTTAAAGCGCAGGATTCACGGTGATAATAGCTCGTTAATTTCTGATGATAAAAACAAATTAGATTATTTAAAAGTTGCTAGAGCTGCAATCGCTCGTAAAAAACAATCATAGTTGAAGGGCATAATATGGACTATCAAAAGCTATTGCAGATTTGTGATTCAGGTAATTGGAAGCTTTTGGATGATAGCCTCAAAATTCTTTTAAAAGAAAAGCCTGATGATGAAACTATTTGCGCAATGTCTGCTCATGTGGCCTTGAGGTCTGGGCGTATAAAAATTGCAAAATGGTTTATAAAAAAGTCTCAATCTTTAAAGGTAAGCAACATTTATGCGCAAATAGAAGATATATGCGTCAATTTTTATGAGGCCAATTTTGAAACTGCGCTTGCCAAAATTAATAAAAATATAATTGATTCCTCTCCTAAAAACCATCCGATTCATCAAATAATTTATTACCTTAGTTTAGCTTTGGGGGTTGATAGCTCTAAACAAATCGTAAGAGATCAAAGGTATGGCACTGATAATGTTCTTCAATATTTGGACAAAGGAGATAAGCTAAAAGCTTGTATTGAGGCAAGGCTGATGGAAGTGTTATTGCCTTCTGAAGCAGATACATTCGCGGCATTAGGTTTTTTTAATACGCAAGCTGGGTTCTATAAAAACGCAGACAGAAATTTTCACGAGGCAGTTTTTCGTAATACCAAATATATGGATTTAGTGAATCTAAACCACTTCTTCATTTTTTGTAGACAGTTGAGGTTTGATGATGCAATCACAATTGGTTTTAACATTGAAAAGGCTGGTAATCTGAATGTTACTGGTCAGGCTTTAATGTTGGAGATGATGCTTAGAAAAGGAGTCGAGTTGGAGGTTATTGAGGGGAGGTTAAAAAAACTTGAGCCTTATTTAAAACGGCAAAATGAATCAAATCCACTGATTGAAGTTTTGAAGTTTAAGGTAGCTTTATTAAGAAAAAATACAACTCATGAAAAGATTTTAGAGATTCTTGTGCCCGTAAAAAACAGGGTGGATTGCCCTGCTGCATATTTATATTTTTATGCTGATTTAATATCAAAGACTAATATGGCGGAGGCTAAAGAAATTGCTTCAAGGGCGATCACCTTAGATCATTTACACCCAGAAGCTAATCATTGGCAAGATTCGGATGATGAAAATAGATTGAATTTTGAGTTTGCTGGAGTTTTTATTCCTAAAGAGCATGAGGGCGGGGCTTGGCCAACAGAAACGCAAGAAGAGCTTTTGGAAATATTATTTAAAAAGCACGGGGATAAAAAATCTCAAGCATGGCGGGAGTTCGTAAGTAAAAATTCAATATATAGTTTGGAAGCTGGTTCATATAGAATTTTACCATATTTATATAAACTTATGGAAAATGAGAATCTTGCCCAAAAAGACCTGTTAAAAGGTATGTGG
>CAYGRX010000236.1:0-2258 GCA_964352365.1 uncultured Rickettsiales bacterium | reverse complement strand
CGGCTGCGCCAGAAGAAATGTATTCACTTACAACGGATTTTACAAATTCAGATTATTCACGGTTAAGTGTTGGAAAAACTTCTTTTAAAAGCTTTCTTTGTTCAGGGGAGAAATCTACTTTATTTTCTTTATTGCTCACAAATTATGCGGAATTGAAGTTAAAAAATCATTATTTGTGCGGATATATAGCACAAACACCATATATGCAAGCGCCAAATAGATTATTTTTTCTTATTTTTAGAAGGTTTTTCCCCATTAGATATTTTGCTATCATCATTATTATGATAAACATGAACATCACTCTGAGGAAACGGAATTGAAATACCTGCTTTATCAAATTCAAGCTTTACGGTTTCGTGTGTATCCCAAAGAACATTCCAATAATCTTCAGTTTTAACCCAAGGTCTAACGTTAAAGTTAACAGAGCTATCTCCAAGTGAGGCAACGGCAATTACAGGTTCGGGATCTTTTAAAACCCTATCATCATTTTTTAAAATTCTTTCCAGAGTTTTCTTAGTTAACTTGATATCATCATCATAGCCTATGCCAAACACCATATCAACTCTGCGAGTTTTCTCATTAGAATAATTTATTATAACGCCGCTAGTTATTTGGCCATTTGGAATTATAACAATTTTATTATCGCCAGTTTTAAGTTTTGTTGTAAATATTGAAACTTCTACTACGGAACCTGAAACCCCTGCCGCTTCAATCCAGTCGCCTTTCTTAAACCATTTAAAAATTATAATCATAAAGCCAGCAGCGAAATTAGAAAGTGAACCCTGTAAAGCTAGCCCAATTGCTAAGCCTGCTGCCGCAATTACTGCGGCGAAAGATGTGGTGTTAATACCTAATGTTCCTAGAGCAGAAATTATAACAAATGTTAATAAGGCTGTATAAGTAATATTGCTTAGGAATGAAACCAGAGTCGCATCTGCTTTTGACTTGGACAAAGCATTTTTTAAAACTTTATTTACTAAAAATTTTGCTATCAAGCGTCCTATTACTAATACCGCTATGGCACCAATTAGATTGGTTCCATATTGAATTGTTAATTCAATATATTTTTGACTATCTTGCTCTGATAAGCTATGTAAAATATCCATAAAATTCTTTACTTATTAATTGATTTGAATATAGATAGCGCCCCAAAATATAAAATCAACGGTAAATTTTATGAAAAAAATATTATTACTATCTACAGCATTGGTCATACCATTTTCTTCTGCTCAAGCAGAAGATTCTATAAAACATAAAGGTTCAATAGAAGGAGGTATTACAATTGAAAATGGTAATACTGAAACAGAAAATTATAGAGGATCACTCAGTCTTACCTCTACATATGATATATATGAAAATGTTTTTAGAGCAGATGCCTCTAACACTAAGCAAGGTGATGTTAGAACGGGTGAAGAGTATAACATATCCAACCAAATGAAGGCGGCGTTAAGTGAAGTTTTATATGGCTTTGGTCAGGTTGATTTTACAGAAGATAGATATCAAGGTTTTAACTACAGAACTTCTGAATTGGTTGGTCTTGGATATAAAATTATCGATCAAGAAAATTTAGAAATTGATGGGGAAATAGCTGCTGGTGCTAGACAAACAGATTATACTAGAAGTCAGGATGATGAAGAAAGCGCTATTGGTCGTGTAACTGGTATTGTGGATTGGAAGATTAATGAGCATGTGTCTTTTGATAATAGGTCTGAATTCACAATGGGTGAAGACAACAACATAACTAATATCAACACTGGTCTTAAAGCCTTCCTTGATCAAAATTTATATATTAGATTTGCTCACGAATTAGAGCATAATAGCGACACAAAGGGTCAGGCTAAAAATACAGATACTAGAACTTTCATAACAATTGGTTACGAATTTAAATAGTTCCAAGCTAATTTAAACTTATATTTATTATAAATTAGGTTTTTAAAGCCCAGCTAAATATAATTTACTGGGCTTTTTGTTATCTGAATTTTACACAATAAAAAACCCAGAAAACTCTCGTTAAACTGGGTTTATATTATTACTAACTATATTTAGTTACATGTATAACTAAAAAGGTATTTCGTCATCGAGGTCATCAATAGCTGCTGAGCTAACATTGGCATTTGAGCTACCTCCATAAGATGATCCGCCGCCTTGGTTTTGGCTATATCCACCATCATTGGCCGCTGAGCCACTACTATTTTTGCTATCAAGCATTGTTATGGTGCCATTATATCCCTGAAGTACTACTTCTGTAGTATACCTAT
>CAYGRX010000235.1:1005-2262 GCA_964352365.1 uncultured Rickettsiales bacterium | reverse complement strand
CTCTCTCTCTCTGTCAATAAAATTAACTAAATATTAATATATAGTTTTTCTATTTTTTCTGGATAGCGGAATCAAGTTACGCTATGACAAAATATGGATAGTATTTCAAAAAAAAGCTTAAGACGAAAATTTCTAGAAATAAGAAAAAACATCGCAGATAAGCCCCGCAAACTTAAAGATAGAGAAATCTGCAAAATTTTCTATTCCAACATCTCTATTAAAAAAAATAGCAAAATAGCTTTTTACCTTTCTAATGGTAATGAAGTTAATTTAGATTTGCTTATGGAAATGTATCAAGAAGATGGGCACACCATATGTTTACCTTGCGTTGAAGAGACTAATGCACCTATGGTTTTTAAAAAATATTTAAAAGGTGCCCCACTACAAAAAAATAGAGAGTTAGGATTTTTTGAACCGCCAACTAGCTTTGGCACCGTAACACCTGATGTAATAATTCTTCCAGTTGTTGCTTTTGATAGCTCTGGGAATCGCCTTGGCCAAGGTGGTGGCTATTATGATAGAACAATTGAGCAACTAAGTAGCTTTGCAGAATTCATAACTATTGGAGTTGCTTACAAAGAACAACAGGCTGGATACTTACCTAATGATAAATATGACCAGCCCGTAGATGTTATTATTACAGATGAAAGAGTTATTATCTGTAACAATTAGTTTACTACTAATTTGGATACCTATCCACCGCTTTATAACGTAAATTTCCACCAGTAGCATTCAAGATGTTATACCCTCTATTATACAAGCAATTGTTCAAAACTTGCTCACGCTCACTTAATTGCTTTGCTTTTCCAGTACCACCACCAGCTATACCTCCAATTGCAGCACCAGTTCCAACTGTATTTCTATTTCCACCTGTAGCCGCACCAAGTGCCGCACCAAGTGCAACACCTATAAGGGCATTTCTACCAGTATTATCTTGAACTTGGGCAGCATAAGCATCACACTCAGCCTTGTCTTGCTGATATTGATATTGGTCAACTCCTTTCATATCAACAATTGGCTGATACTCAGAACAAGCAACCACAAAACTAGAAACTGCGAGTATTGTAATAAGGTTCTTCATAAATATTCTCCTAATATTCAATTAATTTATATAGGTTCGAGCTAGTGTAACTGCAAAAACTTTTTCTGCACCAGCTTTTTTCAAAACTTTAGCACATTCATTTAAAGTAGCTCCTGTAGTAAATACGTCATCGACTAAAATTACCCTCGAACCCTCTTCAAAGTTTTTAGATTTTT
>CAYGRX010000235.1:0-995 GCA_964352365.1 uncultured Rickettsiales bacterium | reverse complement strand
AAAACATTCTTTACATTTTTTAACCTATCTTTTCGACGAAGACCAGTTTGAGGAGGTATATTTTTAGCTCTAATAAGTAGTGAATTATCAACAGTAATATTCAACTTTTCAGCCAGTTTATTAGTCAACAATGCTGACTGATTATATTTTCTACCTAACAATCTTTTAAAACTAATAGGCACTGAAGTTATTAAATCATACTCTTCCGTATTTATATTTTGCCTAATAGAGCTTAAAAGTAAATTAGCAAATTGCTCTGCAAGATATGTTTTATCAGAATATTTAAACCCTGTTATCATCTTACTAGAAAATTCATCATATTTAAACACTGAGCGAGATTGGTCAAAGTAATTTGTACTTAGAATACATGAGGAACATATTGTTACTCCACCAAAATCATGCTCAAGAATCATTCCACAATCATTACATATGTTTGTAGATGTAAAAACCAAGTTAGACCAGCAATCTGCGCATAGAGAGTTATCATCAAGTGATAACTCTCCACAAAAACACAGATTAGGAAATAAAAGATTTTTAATTGCTTGCCTAAGCAAATTAACCTTTTCTTCTTAAGAATGCAGGAACTTCAAGCTGATCATCATAATTCGAAGATGAAGTAGAGCCTTTAGAAATAGTAGATTCTGAAGTTTCAATATCTTCTTTATCATTATTTAAGTCAATGGAATCTGAATCCCTTTTATGGAACAAACTACCAAACAAACCACTACTAGCAGTTGCAGGAGCAGCTCCAGTTTGAGGCCTACCAGGTCTTGCAAATTCATCATTTTGCTGTTGCTGAGATTCTCTAAAACTAGGTGACCTAGAAGAATTATGTGAATGTTGGCTTTCCTCAGGATCAACGGGCTCTTTACTAATAAAAGAATTTGAATCATCCTCTTCATCATTTTCATCTAGTGAATTTTGTGAATCAGAGGAAAATTCAACTATCTCATCATCTTGACTGTAAGAGTTTCTTTTTGGCGCAACATAGTTAG
>CAYGRX010000234.1:0-2263 GCA_964352365.1 uncultured Rickettsiales bacterium | reverse complement strand
GTATTAAAGGCTCGGCAGAAATTACAAAACCATTTTGGATAAAGCTTGCAAATAATGCTACAAAAACAGTTGCAACTATTGGCATGGAAAAAATAAGTGCGGAATTAACCGCGAGTTCAAAAAGAAATTCGTTAAAAGTTTGATAGCTCAATATTATATCATGGGGGGATTGTATAAATCTTTTTAAAAAATTTAATGCACTCCCTGTGTATCCTGGGATAAACCAAACTATCATTAAAGCGAGAACAACGAACATTAAAAAGCTTGTTACCTCACGTGAAAAAGCAACTTGACCTTTTTTTACTGCGTCATCAATTCGCTTGGAGGTGGGTTCCTCCGTTTTCTCATTATCATCACCGTCTGCCATAAAAGATAAAATTTGAATTAATAGTTAATAGAATCCATATATTAGGCTTTGTAGAGTTTGAATATATCACTTAAAATGATATATTTAACCTCTCTTTATAATTTTTTTAGTATTGATGCTTAAATTTTTTAAAATAATAACAGTTGTGGCAATAATTTTGCTTCTGACCATTACTGTTTTAATATCTGCTTTTGTGTACTGGACAAAAGATGAGCAAAAACAAATCCCTTCGAATATTGTTTCAAAAATGGAGGTGGCATTTGAGGCTTTAAGCCCTAACATCGACTTATACATTGGAAAAGCAAAGGCAAAATTTATTAGTTTTGATAAGGGCTTTGAAATATTTTTAGATGAGAGTTATTTCCAGTTTGGCTCGGACGTCTTGGTGTCAGCTCCAAAAATGATAGCGGAAATAAAATTAAGGAATCTGTTACTTCTTGACTTAGAGCTAGGTGATGTAAAAATTTTTAATCCTCAATTTGTAATCTCAAATGAGAAAGGCTCAAGAGCATTGGATATTTCAAGTCAAAACAGCCTTTTTTCTATATATAAAAATGCGATATATGAGTTATTTTCTGCTATTGATAAAGATAGTAAAGTTATACCAGTTGAAAAAGTTGATTTAATAGGTGCCAAATTTAGCTTTAATAATAAAGGTGAATATGAAACTTGGGATCTTAAAAAAGCATCCCTGAAATTTTTTAGATTACAAAACTCAAATTATCTTCAAACAGACCTTCAAACGGAAATTTACGGCAATTTGGTTGACCTTGTTTCAAAATCTCGACTGATGGAAGGAGAAAGGCTGATGATTGACGTGGATTTTAAAAACCTTCCTTCAAAAATAGTTACTGCTTTTGTAAATGATGTTGATTGGCTTTATGGCCTAGATGTTAATGTTTCTGGCAAGTCAGTTATTGTGATGAATAAAAATAATTCGGAAACATCAGCATCTTTAAAAACAGGCTTCAAATTCAATAAAGATGAATTGGGTGATATTGAGCTTGATTATTCAGGGGTGCTAAATCTAAACCCTAGCAAAGAAAATAAAGATATAATTATTCCAACTTTAAAATCAGAAATTACACTAAAAAATTTAGAGATGAAAAAAATGGCAGCTATTTGGCCTAATGCATATGGTGGCGATATTAGAGATGCGGTTTTAAAAAGGGTTAGCAAAGGTATTTATAAAGATGTTAAAATTACTCTCGATTTTGGTTTCGAAAATTTAGAATTCAACTCTGTTGTTTCAGAAAAATATTCTATTGTTGCAAATATTAAAGATGCAGATGTAATATTCAACACAAGATACCCAACTGTTAAAAATGTAGAAGGGTATTTTGAGTTTGATGGAAGTAATGTGTTGGGAGAAATTAAGAAGGCAAATATTAAAGATACCTTAAATTTTTCAGATACTAGGATTGACGTATCTAACATTAATTCTGATATTTCTATATTAGAAATAAAGGGATCTATGGAAGGTGATATAATGGCAGTTAAGCACATAGTTTCGGCCGCCCTCAAAGGAAAGGATAAAAATTATTATTATAACTCTAGACCAATCAAGGCATTCGGAAGTGGGGAATTTTATTATAAAGATGATATCAATGATGGTTTTAGTTATAAGCACACAGACTTAAAAGTTGAAGCAATTTCAACGGATTTTGAGGTTCAAAATGTAATTAAAGGCATTAACTTTAAATCAGATTTAGCGAGTTTAAAAGTTGATGAATATGGTATTCATATTGACTCAAAAGGTAAATTAAATTCCTCTCCAGCAGAAATAAAAGTTTGGGCAGGTTTTATTGGTTCAGATAATTATACCGTAAATTTAAAAACAGTGGCATCAGATTCAGATGTAAATGAAATAATCCCTGATTATAGTATGTTTATTAA
>CAYGRX010000233.1:0-2289 GCA_964352365.1 uncultured Rickettsiales bacterium | reverse complement strand
TATTGAGGAAATAGGCAAGGATTCCTTCCTTTTTCAGAAATACATTTTGATTACTACCAAATTCCTGTTGAAGACAAAAAGAAGCTAAAAGCTATGCTTGAAGCTGACTCCAAGAAGGAAGAGGAAGAAATAGATAAAATGGAAGCTGAAGAGGCTGAAAAAGAAGCTAAAAGGAATGCTAGCAAAAAAGAGGGTTCTGAAGAATATAGCTCAGAAGAAGATAAATCTGATATATACTCCGAAGAAACCGATAAGCCAAAAACTAAAAAGGTCAAGGCTAAAGCAACAAAGACAAAAAAAACTACTAAAGCAGAGAACAAGCAAGATGTAGCTAAGGTTGAGGTTAAAGCTGAAGATGATAACTCTTCAAAGCCCAAATATGAAAAAAGAGGAAAGGGAAATAAGTTTTCTAAAAATTCTGATAGAAGAAATAATAGAATTGAGATTCCCGAACCATTTACCAAAAAAGATTTATATAGCTTAATTAAGGCTGAACAAGTTGCAAGAGAGTGGGCGCTTGAACTTATGGGCGAAGATTATGTCAAAGAATATTTTGACAAGAAACCAAAAAAATCTGAACCAATAAAGGCTGAGAAGAAAGCTAAAGAATTGACAATTGATAGAGAGGATAACCAAGTTGCAGCAACTATGGCAGAACTGGAACCTGAAGATGATTTAATTGACAACATACTTCAAGATGATGAAAGTACCGATATCGATTTGGACACTGAAATAGTTAAAAATCCAACTGATTTTTACAAACAATATAAAATTCAGGAAGTAATAAAAAGAAATCAAGTTGTTTTAGTTCAGGTGGTTAAAGAAGAAAGGGGTAATAAAGGTGCTTCACTTACAACTTATCTGGCAATTGCAGGAAGATTTTGTGTGTTTATGCCGAACACTGAAAAAGGTGGCGGAGTTTCTAGAAGAATATCTAACTTCTCAGAAAGAAGAAGAATTAGGCAAGTTGTAAAAACCATGGATGTTCCAAGCGGCACAAGTGTAATTGTACGAACAGCAGGGATGGAAAAGGATGAAGATGAAATTAGAGGAGATTTTGCCTATCTAAAAGAAACTTGGAATGAAATTCGCGAGCAAACCCTTGAATCAAAAGCTCCTGCGGTTGTTTATGAAGAGAGTGATATTATTCGTAGAACAATTAGAGATTTGTTCAAGGGTGATGTTGAAGAGGTTGTTATAGAGGGAGAAGAAGCTTATAAAAACGCCACTAGGTTTGTAGAAATTGCTTCACCTGAACAAGTTGCTAACATCAAAAAGCATGTTGGAACACCAATTTTCCACAAATATAAAATCGAAGAAAAGTTGGATGCCCTTCATGATCCCAATGTAAAACTTGATTCCGGCGGATCTATTGTAATCACTCCAACCGAAGCCCTAGTTGCTGTTGATGTTAACTCTGGAAAAGCAACAAAAGAAAGAAGTGTTGAAGATACGGCTGTTAACACCAACTTAGAAGCTGCACGAGAGTTAGCAAGACAGTTGAGGCTTCGTGATCTAGCTGGCCTAATAGTGATTGATTTTATTGATATGCGTGAACTTAAGAACCGTAAAGCCGTTGAAAAAGAACTTAAAGACTCACTTAGGAGTGATAGAGCAAAAATTCAAATTGGTAGAATTTCTACTTTTGGATTGCTTGAAATGTCCCGTCAAAGAATGCATTCGAGCCTGATGGAGTCAGTTAGTGATAGTTGTGATATGTGCAAAGGTACTGGCTATACAAGATCACAACAATCTCTTTCAATGAAAGCAGTTAGGAATGCTTCAGCGGAAGCAGTTAAGAAAACTGTTAAAGAAATTAGGATTTATGCCTCATCTGAGATTTCAGACGAAATTCGTTCTGAATTAATGGAAGAAATAAAAGCCATTGAAGATGAACATGAGGTTAAGATTCTAGTTGAAGAAGATAACCAAATGTATCCTAATCAATTTGAAATAACTACCAATAGAAACAAGAAACGAAGCTTAGGCAAATTTTCTGGCAGAAGTTATAAAAAGAAGCCTAATAAAGCTAAAAATTATGATAAGCCTGCAGATTCTAATTCAAAGTCAAATAAAATAGATAAGAATGAAGGTTATGATAACTCGGTTGACAAAGGTAATGAAGAAGTTTCTGACAACCTAAATGATGGCAATTTAAAACAAAGTAGTAAACCAAAAAATCCCGCTGGCAAGCCTATTAAGAAAAAAGGCAAGAATGAGAATTTTAAGTCTGGTTTAGAAAGCAAAAAGAATGATGGTATTTACAATGAAGAAAATACGTTTGAGCCA
>CAYGRX010000232.1:0-2290 GCA_964352365.1 uncultured Rickettsiales bacterium | reverse complement strand
GTGGGGATAGAGCGATAAAAACATGAGCGATAGCCAACATGACAACTCGCCTCAACATCACCAAGAAGTTCAACTGAAAGCCAAACCGCGTCTTGGTCATCATCAATACGTAAATCCACCACTTTTTGGATGTAACCTGAATTTGCACCTTTGTGCCAAAGAATTTTCCTACTACGCGAGTAATAGTGAGCCTCACCAGTTTCAATAGTTTTAGTAAGTGCTTCAGCATTCATGTAACCAAGCATCAAAACTTCACCAGTTTTTGAATTTGTAGTAACAGCAGGCAACAAACCATCAGCATCAAACTTAGGAGCTAGTTCTGCCCCCTCTTCTACTTGCTCAATTGAAACTCTTTTTTTAAATAATGAATCGCTCATTTTATCACTCTTATTCTTTGTCTAAACGTTGAAATAGTTTAGTGTTATTTTTGTTGATTGTGATATATGTATAAATGACTTATTAGTCAAGTTATAGTCAACTTAACCATTTAAAGTCGTACACACGTGGCAAACGAGGAAATTCAAATAAATTTAGATGAAGATATAGAGCCTAGTGGCTTGAGCACGCTATTCAACAGAATGAAGGGCTATACTGATATTATCTTCTCACTTGGCGTGTTTGGAATAATACTGGTGATGTTATTTCCTGTGCCACTGGGTTTTTTGGATTTTCTATTAAGTATATCAATCACTATTTCAATTTTGATATTACTTAACGTTTTATTTATTAAGAAGTCACTAGAATTTAATTCCTTCCCTACAATATTGTTAATTGCAGCAGTTTTAAGGCTCGCACTTAACATTGCAACTACTAGAACAATTTTATCCAATGGACATACTGGCCCCGATGCAGCAGGACAGGTAATCCAAGCATTTGGCACAATGGTTAGTGGAAATAATATTGTGATTGGTGCTATTGTTTTTATAATTTTAACCATTATCAATTTTGTGGTTATCACCAAAGGTTCTGGCCGTATCGCTGAAGTTGCGGCAAGATTTAGCTTAGATGCAATGCCCGGAAAGCAAATGGCAATTGATGCCGATCTTTCTGCGGGATTGATAGATGAACCAACTGCAAAACGTAGAAGAAAAGAACTTCAAGATGAATCTGGCTTCTATGGGGCGATGGATGGTGCGAGCAAGTTTGTTCGTGGTGATGCGGTTGCGGGTATAATAATTACCTTCATCAACTTTATTGGTGGAATTATTATTGGTGTAATGCAACGTGATATGAGCTTTGGTGAAGCAGCATCAACTTACACTATACTTACTGTTGGCGATGGGCTAGTTTCACAAATTCCATCATTGGTGGTTTCAACTTCTGCTGGTTTATTGGTTACAAAATCTGGCGTGGTTGGCTCCGCAGATAAAGCCGTATTTGGGCAATTAGGTAAATTCCCCAGAACTATGGGGGTTGTAAGTGCGGTAACATTAGTACTAGCGTTTTTCCCTGCTATGCCAACTTTTCCGTTCTTAGTTTTATCTGCACTTTCGGGCATCACAGCATATTTCCTAAATAAGAATCCCGTTATTGATGATGACGAAGCATTAGAGAAAAAGCAGAAGGAAAAAATTCAAGAAGATAAAAAGAAAGAAGAGGAAAACTTAAAACCAGAAAAAGAATTAGAGAAGGCCTTAAAAATAGATATGATTACTCTAGAGCTTGGCTATGGACTGCTTTCACTAATTAATTATAGTAAAGGACAAAAATTAACTGACCAAATCAAAGCCCTAAGAACTCAAATCGCTCGTGAGCTTGGCTTTGTTCTTCCCAGCGTTAGAATTCAAGATAACATGCAACTACCAGCAAATGACTATGTTTTAAAAATTAAAGAACTAGAAAGTGGCCGCGGAAACGTTATACCTGAAATGTTAATGGTGATGAGCCCAACTGGTGGCAAAATTGATATTGCTGGTCAAGATACAAAAGAACCAACATTTGGGCTACCAGCAAAATGGATTGATGAAAGCAAGCGCGAAGAGGCAAGCTTCAAGGGTTATACTATAGTTCAGCCACCAACTGTGATAACAACTCATTTAACTGAGTTAGTAAAAGAAAATATTGCAGAATTACTATCTTATTCAGAAACAAAAAAACTTTTAGACGGCCTTGATGAAGATCATAAAAAATTAGTCGAAGATATTGTACCTGCAAATATATCAATTGGCGAAATTCAAAAAGTATTACAAAGATTGCTATCCGAGGGCATTTCAATTCGTGATTTACCAACTATTTTGGAAGCTATTGCCGAAGGTTGTAAAATTACTAAGAGTCCTTTAATGCTTTCGGA
>CAYGRX010000231.1:0-2309 GCA_964352365.1 uncultured Rickettsiales bacterium | reverse complement strand
GCGGTTATCTTATTAATGATACTGCAGGTTTCACTAACCGAGGCACTATCGCAGGTGGAACTGGATCATTCGAACTGGCTTTCGCAGGTGATATTGTGAATGAGTTTGGTGCTAAAATTATTAGCTCAAGAAATACATCAGGCTTTGGATCAATTTCTACAGACGGACAAATGACCAATAAAGGCTCGATCACATCTGCAGGTGACTTGAGATTGGAAATGGACTTTCGCCTTCAAAATGATGGAGCAATTGAAACAGATGGTGATCTTGCAATTAGAGCAAAAACATCTGGTGAACCACTTACAGTTAGTAATGAAGGAACTTCGGATAAAATTGTAAGTATGATCTCATACGGTGGTGAGCTGTCAATTGGTGGTTCAAGCGATGAAGTTAATAATTATGATGTCTATTTAGATTTGAATTATAATGATTACACAACTTTTTATGGTCATGATATTAAGCTTGAGCTTAATAGATTGATTCTTGGCGAAAATGAAGGAATAACAGCGGGTAGAAATTTTGAAATTGAAGTTGAAACCCTGCTTTTAAATGACTCATCTTCTTTTGTAGTTTCTGGCGCTGAAGAAGATGGTACTCTCAAAATAAGAACAGATGACGGCATTGACAGAAATTTTGTAAATTTTGGTGCAATTCATAGTAATGGTGATTTAGATATTGATGCAAATAGCATTGAAAATCATTTAAATGCAGGAATGTCAGCAACTGGTGATGCTGAAATTTCTGCCTATACTTTCCTTCAAAATGAAGGTGCGATTTACACTGGTGGAAATTTAGAAGTTAACAGGGATGTTGAAAGTGGAACATTTCTTCCTGAATCAATAATTGATGATATGGGTGATATTTTCTATTTAACTACCTATACTACCAATGCAGGCTCAATTAATGTCGAAGGTAATTTTATTCACTCTTTGGAAGAGTTTCAAAACTTAATTCCTGATAGTTTTACAGCCAACTTTACTGAAGATCCAAGTTTGGTAGTTGCAGGGGATGCAACTTTTGTAGGTTTGGAAAGCGACCCTAACACAAAAGTTAGAAATGAAGAGGGCGCACAGATAATTGTTGGTGGCACTTTGAAATTTGAGGATATTAAAGACATATTTAATAAAAATTCTATAATCTCTGCTCAAAACATGATTGCGACAACCGATAGGTCAGGCGCTACATTTATAAATTTACTTGAAAATATTTTTGGTGAGGCACCTTGCCTTATAAATTTTGGAGCTGGATGCTTGCAATACGGAGACCCTGAAAACTTAACAAACTATTCTTCAACAATTTCTGCATCAACATTATCTTTAACTGGTTATACACTTCAAAACCAAGGTGGTGCGAGCGATACGAATAACTTTATAAATCCTGATTTAACAGGGATATCAGTTGATAAAGATGGCGAAAGCGGTTCCGCTGATTCAACTGCAACTTCATCATCTAGCGAAGATAGTGGTGCAACTGCTTCAGCAAGCCAAACAGAAGGTGACGCAAATTCAGGAACTTCAAACACTTCAGTTTCTGGCTCGTCAGAAAGAACAGAAGGTGATCAAGATGACCTTGGAATTAATGGAAGTGGAACTAATGCAGATAGTAATAAAGATGCTGATGATGTTGACCCAGCACCAACTTCAAACTTGAAAGCGCATAATAAATCTAGCACAAAAGCTGATCAAATTGCTGCGCAACAAGGCACAGTTGGTGGTGCTATTTCATCAGTGAACTCAGGTGGGCAAACAACTGCAATTAACTTTTCTGGTTTGGTAATTAGCTTGCCAACTAGTCCAAATGGCCAATTTGTTCAATCCCAAGATCCTCAGTCGGGCTTTTTGATTGAAACTAATCCGAGGTTTAAAAATAATTTAACTCATGTTGGCTCAAATTATCTACTTGAAAGGTTGAATTATGATCCAGATAATTTCGTGCGCCGTCTTGGTGATGCAGCTTATGAAACTAAGTTGGTTCGTGAACAACTAATAAATCAAACTGGAACAAATCTTTTAAATAGAAACCTCAGCGAAGCAGCGCAAATGACAGGGTTGATGAATAATGCCTCATCAATCGCTCAAGATAGAGGTTTTGTTGTTGGTAAAGCTTTAACTCCAAATCAAATAGCTAACCTAGACAAAGATATAGTTTGGATGGTAGAAACTGAAGTTAACGGTCAAACAGTTCTAGCCCCAGTGGTTTATCTTTCAGCTAATACAAGATCACTATTTGATGCAAATAATGCAAATATTTTGGCTGACAATATTGACTTTGATATCACGCAAATGGCTAATAGCGGTAACATTCAGGGC
>CAYGRX010000230.1:0-2312 GCA_964352365.1 uncultured Rickettsiales bacterium | reverse complement strand
ATATAAGGTTTCCTTTTTATCTACTACATGGAACCTAGCTTCAGGAATTCTTATTTTTTGGCCAGTATTTAAATTATATGGTGCGCTTAATTTATTAACAATAATAATTGGCAATATAGGGATATTATATTTTCTTGAAATCGCATATAAGGTCTCACCCTTGGATACGGTATGATCTTGTGCTGAAACATTTATAATTTTTGAGTCTGATGAATTTTTTGTAGAAGATAAATTATATTCTATTTTAGGTTGGTTTTCTAAGGTTGGCTGTTTGGAAATTTCAATTTCTTCTTTTTTAAGTTCAGGAGTTTCTAAATTTTCAATTTTTTCAACTATTATCTCACTTGGAGCTTGGTACTCATCAACAGTGTAGGTTGAGCCATTAATCTGTTTAGGGCCAACAACATCCTCGCCTGTGTTTAGTACAGCTACAGAATCACCAGCTTCGTTATACCCATAAAATTCATTTAAGTGATACTCAACCTTTACTGGCTCTTGTGTACAAGACGCAAGATATAAGCTAAATAATATATATGTATAAAACTTCTTCACTATCTCAATACTTCAATTTTTTCTAAACCACTCATATAAGGTCTTAAAATTTCCGGAACAGTTATTGAGCCATCAGCATTTTGATAGTTTTCCATAATAGCAACTAGAGTTCTGCCAACTGCTAATGCGGAACCATTTAATGTATGAACAAACTCAATATTTCCAGTCTCACTATCTCTAAATCTAGCATTCATTCTTCTTGCTTGGAAATCTAAAAACCTAGAACAGCTTGAAATTTCACGATATTTTTGCTGTGCTGGTAAAAATACTTCAAGGTCAAAAGTTTTATTCGCACCAAATCCTGTGTCTCCTGTGCACAAGGCCATCCTTCTATAAGCTAAGTCTAATTTTTCTAGTACAGATTCTGCGATTTTCGTCATTTTCTCATGTTCAGCTATTGAATCCTCAGGCTTAACAATTGAAACTAGCTCAACTTTATCAAACTGATGCATTCGAATTAAACCACGAGTATCTCTGCCTGCCGATCCAGCTTCGCTTCTAAAACAGGGTGTAAATGCTGTGTATCTAAGTGGTAGCTCTTTTTCTTCTAAAATGCTTTCGCGAACCAAATTTGTTAGCGGAACTTCTGCTGTGGGAATTAAATAAAAACCATTTTCGGTTTTGAATAAATCTTCTTCAAACTTAGGCAGTTGAGAAGTTCCTTCTAGCGCGTGAGATTTCACTAAGTAGGGTGGGCTAACCTCTAAAAATCCATTTTCTACGGCATTATCAATCATAAAGTTTGAAAGCGCGCGAGATAGTTTGGTTAAACCTCCAAACAAAGTTGCAAACCTAGATCCAGAAATTTTTGCTGTACGCTCAAAGTCTAGGAGATTAAGTCCTTCACCTAACTCATAGTGAGGTTTTGGCTTAAAACTAAATTGTTTTGGTTCGCCCCATTTGTTTATTTCTAAATTATCTTCTTCGCTATTACCGTTAGGGATATCATCCGCCATAATATTGGGGATTGTAAGTAAATAATCTCTCAGCTCGTCAATGTTATTTTCATTTTCATCACTACATTCGCCATCCTTAGCTGCTTGAAGTTTTGACTTAACCTCTTTTGAGGCAGCTATAACTGTCTGAGCTTGCTCCCTTTGTCCTTGAGCCATAAGCTCGCCAATTTGCTTTGCCAACCTATTTGATTCCTCTTGCAATTCTTGTAAGGAGCCAACACTCTTTTTTCTATCATCATCAAGTGAAATAGCTTTTTTAGAAATACCTTCCAAGCCTCTTCTTTTCATTTGAAGGTCAAATTGTCCGCTATTTTCTCTAATATATTTTATATTATGCATTATATTATTTATCGCTCGGTTTTTTCTGGTTCAATTTATTACCAATGAATATAGAAATTTCATACAATATTAAAAGGGGGGTGGCTAGAGCAATTTGACTTATTACATCAGGTGGAGTTAAAACTGCTGCTAGACAAAGTATTACCACTATTGCATATTTTCTAAATTCTTTAAGTTTTTGAGGTGAAACAACTCCATTTTTCATCATAAGAATTAAAATAATTGGCAATTGAAAAGTTATACCGAAAGCTAGTATTAAACTAGTAACAATTGATAAATATTCACTAACTCTTGCCTCTAACTCAATAGGCATTGCCCCTTCAGATTTGGGTATTTCAAAGCTTATGAAAAACTCCCAGGCGATTGGAAATAAAAAATAATAAACAAAAGCTGCCCCTACTAAAAATAAAATAGGTGATGCAGTTAAGAAAATTAAAGAGTATCTCCTTTCACTCTTATATAATC
>CAYGRX010000229.1:0-2321 GCA_964352365.1 uncultured Rickettsiales bacterium | reverse complement strand
AAATGACGTTAAGGAATTTATACTTAAAGGCAAAATATTTGATAATTTAGGAAATAAGTTGAAGCCAGTTTATACATCTAAGATGAAGGAAGGCAAAAAAGAATTCTTCAGATATTATGCCAATCAAGAAAAAACCAAACAAGGTTATAGCAATTCAGATATTAAATATTTAAGCGCAAATGAGTTGGAAAATATTGCTACCGCAATGCTGAATAAATTAGTTAGATTTGAAATATCTAATTTAGCGCTATTACAACAAACCAAAGTGATTCAAAACTCCATCATTAAGTTTGAGATATCAAAAAATGAAATAGTGGCAGAGTTTGATAATAGTGAAATTGATAACTGGAATCAAAAATTCAAAAATAAGAAATTAAAATTTGTTGATAATGAGTTAGTTGAAGATGCAAAGACAAACAATATTGAGATAACCAAAACTGAAGATTCTACAATTTGCAAAACATCATATTTATATAAAAACTTTGGAGGTAAGAAATTTATACTAGATGAAAATGGTAAAGAAGTATCAGTCAGTAAAACCAATAAAAATGTAGCGCTAATTAATGCTCTAGTGACTTCTCAGAAGTGTAACAAAATGTTAGAGAAAGGAGAAGTTTCTGGTATTGTAGAGTTATCAAAAAACCTTGGTAGAGACAGGTCATACATTAGCAAGATAATAAGGCTTCATTATTTATCACCCCAAATTAAAGATAAAATTATGGAAGGCAATCAGCCAAACACCATGACGCTACAATCTTTAATAAGCATCAATTCCATGAACTGGAAAGAACAGGAACTAGCTGCTAGTATTTAGCTTCAAACTAAACCCCAAAAATTACATCATACAATCTCAACATTTTGGCTTAATTTAGTTCTTGCCTCGATGAAAGATGGAGGTACGACCAACTTAGCTATTGGAGACACTTATTTGACAATAGGGATATTGTGCGTAGATACGCGTGAAGTAAAAAAATCTAACCGCAAATCATCGCCCAAGTGCCCCAGTATTGCGGGATAGTTGGAGAGTAAAACTATGGAGACGGAATATCAAAAAGTTAATGGTGGAGCTAAGCGGGATCGAACCGCTGACCTCTTGAATGCAAATCAAGCGCTCTCCCAGCTGAGCTATAGCCCCACGAAAATTCGCGGAATATGAAATAATAAATTATATTAATCCGCTGAGGAGTGCTTAATTAAATTTTCATTAAGCTAATGTCAATAAAATTTTGAGTAGTTTTACAAAAATAGTTTAAATTTCGTAATTTAGGCAACAAAAAGCTTGATATTATTCAAGTTTTTCTCTATAAGCACGCCACTTCACACACTAGGATTTTAAAACTGTTTAATTCATGTGCAGTTTCGGTCTGTGGTCTCTAGGTTGAGATTATGGTTTTTCTAGTGGAGGTTTAACCGAAAAAAGAGGATCTAAATTATGTCTGCTTTACCTAAAATATCTATACAAGAATTAATTGATGCTGGTGTTCATTTTGGCCACCGTACTATGAGATGGAACCCTAAAATGTCTCCATTTATTTACGGGTCTAGAAACAATATCCACATTATCGATCTGCAAAAAACAGCTCCAATGCTTCACTCAGCGTTAAAAGTTGCTAGAGAAGTTGCTGCAAAAAATGGTAGAATTTTATTCGTTGCTACTAAAAGACAGGCTTCAAGCATTATAGCTGAATCTGCTGAGCAATGTGGGCAATACTATGTTAACTATCGCTGGATGGGTGGTATGCTTACGAACTGGGGTACTGTTTCAAAATCTATTAAAACTCTTAATGAGTTAGAGGAGCAAATTGGTAGTGAAGATAACAATCTAAACAAGAAGGAAAAGCTTCAAATTACAAGAAAAATTAAAAAACTAGAGCAAGCCCTTGGTGGAATTAGAAAAATGGGTGGTAAGCCAGATCTTCTAATTGTTCTTGATACTAATAGAGAGAAAATTGCTATTCAAGAAGCGAAGAAATTAGGTATTCCTGTTATTGCAGTTGTTGATACAAATTCAAACCCAGATGATATTGACTATATGGTTCCTGGCAATGATGATTCAATCAAGTCAATCAGAAAATATTGTGATTTATTCTCTGATGCGATTCTTTCAGGTATATCGAAATCAGTTAGTGGAGCAACGGAAGTTAAGGCTAAACCTGCTTTAAAAGCTGTTGAAACTAAAAAAGAAGATGTAGCTAAAGATGCTGCTAAGCCTGCGGCTAAAAAAGCATCTGCTAAAAAGGCTCCAGCGAAAAAAGCTCAAGCTAAAGAAGAGAAAAATAAATATAAGAAATAATATAGGAATGATGAGGCTATATAAGAAC
>CAYGRX010000228.1:0-2327 GCA_964352365.1 uncultured Rickettsiales bacterium | reverse complement strand
TGCCTATAGGTAAAGACATCAGTCGTGGTGATTTAGATGAGGCTTTTAGAAGAACCTTTGATACTGGCTTGTTTAAAGATATTGATATGACAGTAAAGGGCAGTACTTTGATTGTTGAGGTGGATGAAAACCCTTCTATATCAGAAGTTAATGTTATTGGAAATGATAAAATTGACGATAGTAAAATCCTTGCAGAACTTAAGTTGAAACCTAGGTCAATTTTTAAAGAGTCTGATCTTCAATCTGATGTTAGAAGAATTCTAAGCTTATATCAAAGAAGTGGTAGATTTAATGTTAATGTGAAGCCGGAAATTAAAGACTTAGAAGATGGAAGAATTAATGTTATTTACAAAATTGATGAAGGAAAAAGAGCTACAGTTTCTCAAATCTCATTCATTAATAACACTGTTTATGATGAAGCTGAGCTTGAAAGTATAGTTAGTACACGTGAAACAAGGTGGTATAGGTTCTTCTCGGGTTCAGACAACTATGATCCTGATAGATTAGAATATGATAAAGAATTACTTAGACGTCAGTATGTAGGTAATGGCTATGCAGACTTTAAAGTTCTTTCAGCTGATGCAGAATTTAACCAAACTTCACAATCATTTAATATAATTTTTAATCTAGATGAAGGGCTGTACTACAAATTTGGTGAAGTTGAAATTGAATCTGCAATTCCAGATTTAGATGTAGCGCAAGTTCAGTCGTTGATCAAAACAAGATCTGGTAAGGAATTTAATTCAAAAAGAATTGAAGAAACAATAACTGAATTAACAGATTATCTTGGTGATAAAGGATACGCTTTTGTAAAAATTAACCCAACTTTTAATAAGAAGCCTGAAGAAAACAAAATGGACATGACTTACATCATTTCTGAAGGCCCTAGAGTTTACGTAGATAAAATTAATATCAAAGGTAATACAAGAACTGAAGATGAAGTAATAAGAAGGGAGTTTAGACTTGTTGAAGGTGATCCGTTTAACTCTACCAAAATCAAGCGTTCAAAACAAAGAATTGAATCATTAGGGTACTTTAGTAAGGTTGATATTGAAAACAAGCCAACTAACGCACCTGATAAAGTTGATGTTGATGTTTCAGTTGCAGAGCAATCAACAGGTGAACTTACATTCGGTGCTGGTTTCTCAAGTGCAGATGGTGCATTGGCAGATATTGGTATTACTGAAAGAAATTTGTTGGGTAGAGGTCAATTCTTAAGATTGAATACTACAGTTGCAGCAGCTCGTCAGGAAATAGATTTATCTTTCACTGAGCCATATTTCTTAGATAATAATTTTTCTGCTGGTTTTGATATATTCAAAGTTAAAACAGAAGGTGATAACTCAACAAGTAACTTAGCTTATGATAGTGATTCATTAGGCTTCTCTGTTAGGGGTTCTTACCCAATAACTGAATTTTTAACTCATAGTCTCAGATATACATTGGCAGATACTGAAATTTCTAACCCTGACCCGCTTGCATCAACTTTTGTACAGCAACAAGTTGGTAAAAGGGTAACTTCATCTGCTGGTCATAGTTTAAGCTACAACACACTAGATAACCAGTTCTTACCTAAAAATGGTTGGCATCTAATTTTCTCGCAAGATTATGCGGGCATAGGTGGTGATGTAGATTACTTAAAGCATGAATTGAAAGCGAATTATTTCACTACTTTCTCTGAAGATTATAACGATGTTGTCCTTAGACTTACTGGTAAGGCTGGTAACATCGAGGGTTTAAATGACGATAAAGTTAGAATTGAAGACAGATTCTTTATAGGTGGTTCAGTTATCCGTGGCTTTGATAACCAAGGTATTGGTCCAAGAGATAGTGCCACTAATGACCCATTAG
Organism: uncultured Rickettsiales bacterium; assembly: GCA_964352365.1. Lineage (GTDB taxonomy): Bacteria > Pseudomonadota > Alphaproteobacteria > Rickettsiales > UBA8987 > CAYGRX01. The sequence goes on along the minus strand of CAYGRX010000228.1, from coordinate 476 downwards.
GTGGTAACACATATTATGCTGGAACTGCGGAGCTTATGTTCCCGTTAGGTTTACCTGAAGAATTACAGGTGAAGGGTGCTTTGTTTGCTGATGCCGCAACTTTATATGACCTTGACGTTCCTGCAGGAACTAACCCAGCTAGTATTAGAGACGATCAGTCCATAAGGTCTTCAGTTGGCGCGGGTATTTTCTGGAGATCTCCAGTTGGACCAATTAGAATTGATTTTGCAACCAACCTACAAAGTGAAGACTATGACGAAGATGAATCTTTCAGATTTAGTTTTGGTACAAGATTCTAGCTTTACAAATAATTTAAAATTATAAAATTTATAGATAATGAAAAACTTTAATTTGTTAGCTTCAATAGCCCTGCTTGCCACAATAATTTTTCCAACAAATTCTTTCTCAGAGGATGAAAAAGATAATAAATTTTCTTTAGGAAGTTTTGCTGTAGTAAATGTAAAAAGGATTGTTGA
>CAYGRX010000227.1:0-2344 GCA_964352365.1 uncultured Rickettsiales bacterium | reverse complement strand
TGGTGGTGTTGAGCTTCCTGCTGGAACTGAAATGGTTATGCCTGGTGATAACATTAAATTCACTGTTGAACTTGGTGCGCCAATTGCAATGGATGAAGGTCTTCGTTTCGCTATCCGTGAAGGTGGCAGAACAGTAGGTGCTGGTGTTGTATCTAAAGTTATTGATTAATTTGTCTTATTTGCGCTAATGCTTAGTTAAGTTTAGAAAATATTTCGTCATGTACTTTAAGTGCACTCCTTATATTTTTATCGCTTTCCTAACATTATCATCAAATATAACAAATTAAAAATTATAAACCCTGCGATAAGTAATTGTCGTAGGGTTTTTTTTATACAAGGTCTCTTTTATTAGGATTTACTCTAGAAAATTCTTTTCCATAGGCATTTAAGGCTGATTTCTCTAATCTTCCGATGAATTTTTTTTCTTCTTCAATGTGTGATAGTATCTGTCCAACTCCTTTTTTTGTGGGGCCGTAGGTGCTGCTACTGTTATTATCTTTTCGAAAAATACATGTGCTATATCCTTTATTTGCCCATGAAAACCCATTATTATATTTTGCGCACTCAACTTGTATTTTTAAAGCATCAATTCCAGCTATTTCTCTATAAGTACTTGTCAAATCTGATGCTTTGTAAGCTATAAGGGGTAAGTTCTCGGTGTCATAATGGAAAGTAATTCTGCTCACCGAATTTTTCAAAGGCTCACTAATCTTACGTTTTGAGTTTATTTCATTCTCAACATATTTTGATAGTTTATCTAGTGCTTTTTTAACTTCGTTAAAGCCATCAAGCATGCCCTTAAACTCTGTGAGCAAAAGGCCTTCGAAAAGTATCTCGTAGCCTCCAGACTGTGATTTTGTTGAGTTTAAAATTTTTTTTAAAAATGACATAGGTAAATAACTCCCCGTACTATCTTTTGTTATATATGCAGTATATCACGATAAGGTTAACAAAAGGTTAACTGATTGAGAAATTCTGTAATTTTAGATTTATACAAGCCTCGTGGGTTAGCTCCTGCGGGGCTTTTTAGTTATCTATTGTAATTTAAAATCTTTCTCTGATTTTGATAGAAAAGATTCTGCTATATGCCTATATTCTTCATACTTTCCAAGGCCAGATATGGGGTCTATGTTTTTAGATTTTCTAAAAGATTCTCTCAATAGATTTGATACTTCAACTATCTCTTCAATTTCTTTTCTATCTATAAAATTATCTGATGCTTCTGCCTCATTCATGAGGAAATCTTGAAATAACTGTAAAGCTCTTTCTTCTATCAAGTTTATGTTAATGTCTGAGTTGTAATTTATATTTGTGTAAAAGTTTGATGCATACTCAACTTGCTCTCTCCACTGTTCGTCAGATTGTTCGAAATTAGTTGCCTCTTTTAGGGTTATTTCGCTGCAATCACCGCATCTTCTGGTTAGCATATCTGGAATTGGGTGCTGTAGTGATTGTTCTAGTTCTACACTTCCTTGGATTGTGTATTTTTCATAGAACCTACTAACGTCACTAAAATTTTCATTTCCAGTGAAAGACAGCTCTGAATATCTTGCATTAAGCCCCATATCGGAAATTTTTCCATATAGACTTAAAAATTCTGGATCACTAAAGTTATAGCCATTTGATAGGTAATTATTTCTAAAATTATTTGAAAGCATTACTGCCATAAAAGGCTTTTCCCCTCGTTGCATTGCGAAGTCTTCACTTATAATGGATAATGTTGTTTGATTTTTTTTAGCCTCAGTTTGATCTCTACTGAGTTTTGGTTGAAATTTCCTTTTTATAGTAAACCAATCTGCTGAGGCTTCTTGCAACTCTGCGGTTGTTCCATGGTCTTGAAAATAACTCATTACGCCGTCAAATTCTGTGCATTCGTTTTTCTTGAAGTTAGAAAACTTCTCATAAGCTTCTTTGCCACCCTCATAGTTGTAGATGTCATTAAATCCTTTATAAAGATGGGCAAATTCATGTGTGATCCCAATATTGTTATTTCCGATGGTTTTTGTATTTTCTGAAACGAGATAATCCATTGGCTTTCTAGAAAATGATATATTGAGGGAGTAATCTATCATTTTATCTGTTTGTGCGCTTGTTGTTTCGTCTTCGTTATTGGTGATTGCTATTCTGTTGCCATTAAGTTTATGGGACATATCTATAACCATAAGCTTAAACTCTGGAATATTATTCATGTTCCATTCAAGCAGATCTCTAATCATTCTTTCTTTAGTGGGATCGAGTATATTACTGAAATCAAAAACTTCATTAAGGTAACTGTTGCCTCGTGGCTTATCATCAATAAGTTTTGCGCTAACCAAATCATCGTAAACTTCTCATCCAAAAAATA
>CAYGRX010000226.1:0-2405 GCA_964352365.1 uncultured Rickettsiales bacterium | reverse complement strand
TGAGCTTTGTGCTAAGTACTTCTTTGCATGCAGTTTTTAGCTATGCAGTATTCGTTAGAACAGAAATAGAAAATGAAGATATTGAAGACCTAAGAAAATATTTCCAGAAAATAGAGAAAAGTGGAAAAAGGTTATTAACACTACTCAATAATTTATTAGATTTATCAAAATTAGAAGCTGGAAAAATGGTTCTTAACCTAGTTAGAATTGATATAATAGCACCTATAAATCAGGTTATTTCTGAAGTTCAAAAATTAATGGAAGAGAAGGGCTTAACAGTTGAGATCTCAAATCTAGAAAATGAAATGTTTGCATATTTCGATAAAGAGAGAATTATACAAGTGTTATATAATTTAATATCCAATGCTATAAAATTTTCTCCTATTGGAGGTGCAATTAGAATTAATGTGAAATATACAAATTCCCACTCATTTCTGTTAGTATCTGTGCAAGATAGTGGGCCTGGAATACCTGAGGATGAACTTGAAACAGTGTTTGATAAATTTATACAAAGTAGTAAAACTAATACAGGGGCTGGTGGAACTGGCCTCGGTCTCTCTATATGTGATGAAATCATTAGTTGCCATGGAGGCGAAATATGGTGTACAAATAGTAAAGAAGGTGGGGCTATATTCACTTTTACATTGCCCGCTAACGAAAATATTAAGCTTTAAAGGTTTTTATTATGAGTACCCTACAAGAAAATCAAATTAAAATTGCCGTTGCTGAAGGAAATCTGATGGAAAAAACACCATATGTAATGTGCGTTGATGATGAACCAGATAATCTTGATATTTTAGAAATTCACCTAAAAAAAGCTGGGTATGAGTGTAAATTGTTTGAGTCTGGAGACCTTGCTTTAGATCATATTGCAGATGATTCTAACAAGAAACCTGATGTTATTTTGCTAGATATAATGATGCCTGGTAAAGATGGTATCCAAGTTTTAAAGATACTTAAAGCAAATGATAAAACATCACACATTCCTGTTATATTGCAAACTTCCATGAAGGGTGAAGAAAAAACTGTTGAAGGTATTGAAGCTGGTGCATTTTATTATATTACCAAGCCTTACCCACATTCAGTTGTTACATCAATAGTTAAATCTGCAATACAAGGTAAAAAAGATACCGATGGTCTAGTAGGGGAACTTGGTAATCTTAACTCTATAATTCATAATATAAAATCTTCATCTTTTGAAATTAAAGATTTTAGTGAAGCACGCAAGCTTGCAAACTATCTAGCTAGATTTACTGAAGAACCCAGTAAATATGTTGTTTCCTTAACTGCATTAATTATTAACGCTATTGAGCATGGAAACCTAAATATTGGCTTTGACGAGAAGAACCGCTTAATTACAGAAAAATTATATGATCAGGAAATAGAAAGAAGGTTGGAATCTAATGATCACAAACATAAAAGAGTTAAAGTTGATTTAAGGAAAGATCTTGATGGAACTTTTTCAGTATTAATAGAAGATGAAGGCAGAGGCTTTGATTGGAGTGAATATATAAATTTTGACCCTACTAGAGTAACTGATCCTAATGGAAGAGGTATTGCAATGGCATTCATAATGAACCCTGATGGTATTAGATATTATGGATCAGGAAATAAAGTTGTCTATAAAATAAAAAAACCTGAATAGGTTAAATTAGAAATCTTATGTTACACCCCTTTTTTTTCTTTATAGATTTAGTGCTTGGCTTTTATGGCTTTGTAGTTTTCGCATATATCATTTTACAGTTACTTACACATTTCCAAATAATTAATGGATATCAACCTTTTGTTAAGAAAATAATGTCAATGATGGCGGATATCGTTGAGCCAGCACTTAAGTTTATTAGAAGATATATGAAGCCGTTAAATAATATAGATTTGTCACCTGTGGTGCTAATTTTTGCTATTGAGCTGCTTAGATATTTAATTCTATATTACGGTAGATAGGGTAGCTTTAAAAACCCATCTTTTTACTACTTACCAACATTTATCTTAACTTTAGGAAGCTCTTTATCGAGTGCCTTAAGAACTTCATCTGAAATATCCACACCACCTTTAAAATATAAAATTTGTGAGGTAGGCAAAACAAGTTCAATTTCTTTTTTACTAGCAATTTTTGCAATAACTTTCAAAGTTTCATTCTTGATAAGTTCTAGTGCGCTCATATATGATGCTTCTAATATTTTACGTTTCTTTAAAACTTCCTTTTTTTCCTTTTCTATTCTTTCCTGAAATTCTTTTACCTTTACCATGAAAGCTTCATCGGATAGAGCTTTTCTTTGCTTTACTAATTGCTCCTCCCTTTCCTTCAATTTAGATTCTTTTTCTTCAGCTTCATTAATATATTTCTTTTGCAAAGATTTAACTTCTTGATCTGCGGTTTTAGCTGCCTTAGATTCATCAACAAT
>CAYGRX010000225.1:0-2410 GCA_964352365.1 uncultured Rickettsiales bacterium | reverse complement strand
TGTTAACCGTGGTACGTAACATATCTAAGATTCTATCAATACCAAATATGATGGCAATACCTTCCATAGGTAAGCCTACTGCATCAAATATTATAGAAAGAGTAACTAATGATACACCCGGAACTCCAGCCGTACCAACTGAAGAAAGAACCGCAGTTAATACTACAGTTAAAATCTGTGCGTTAGTAAGGTCTATTCCATAAAGTTGAGCAACAAACACAACGCAAATACCTTGGTATAAAGCTGATCCATCCATGTTTACAGTTGAACCTAATGGAACAACAAGACCACGAACTTTTTCACTTATGCCCATGTCTTTCGCGCATTCCATAGTTACAGGAAGTGTAGCGGAGCTTGATGATGTTGAGAAACCCATAACTTGAGCTTCCAGAGCATGTTTTGAGAAATGCTTAAATGACATTTTAGTGAATGATTTAAGAATAAAGCCATAAACAAAAATAACATGTAATGAGGCCGCAATAATGAATGTCATTGCGAACTTTCCGAGGTTAAGAATAACATCTGTTCCTTGGTTACCTATGACGTAAGCTAGTAAACAGAATACACCATATGGTGCGAATTTAATTACTATATGGACAAAGTTTTCAAAGGTTGCGACTAAATTGGCATTGAACCTGATTATTTGTTCACCTCTTGCTGTCATGTTAAGTGCGAAAGAGAAAATTACTGCAAATACAATAACTTGTAGAACCTTACCTTCTGATAAAGCTTGGAAAAGATTTTCAGGAAAAATATCTGAGAAAATCGCTGAATAATCTTGTTGAGCTTTAATAGTTGTTTCACTTGTTTCTGCCTGTCTAATAGACTCGTCATCTAGTTTTCCAGGTTCAAGTTGGAAAGCGAAGAATAAACCAATTATAATTGCCATTAATGTTGTGGACATATACATGATTATCGCTTTTGCACTCATTCTTCCAAGTGCTTTAGGGTCAGCCAAGCTGGTTATACCTGCTACAATAGATGTAAATACTAGCGGGATCGCCATAACTTTTAAAAGCTTGATGAAGATGTCACCAAATGGTTTAAAGTAATCAAAAATTTCCTTATTATCGTTGAATAATATACCTACAAGTATACCTAAACTCATACCGATTAGAATTTTTTTCCATATAGCCATAATTAACTCCTAGTGAAAGAACAGAATAGTTCGTTAAATTAAATTTTTAGTTTACATTTTCGTTGTTAGCATTCGCTTCTGCTTCTGCCTGAGCTCTTTGCTGATAAAGCTGTGCAAAATCAATCGGGTCAAGCATTAATGCTGGAAAGCCACCATCTCTTGTCGCATCAGAAATAACCCTTCTAACATAAGGGAAAAGCAAGCTTGGGCAGAAAATAAGTAAAGCAGGCTGAAGCTCATTTTCAGGGATTCCAACTAGTTGGAATAACCCTGCATAAGTTACTTCTGCAACGAATAGAATATTTTCTCCTCTGTCAGCTTTTGCGCCAATTTTAAGTTCAACCTCATAAACGTCATCGCTTTGTTTTCTTGCGGAAACATCAACGCTAACATTAATATTAGGTCTATCTTCGCTTGGTTGAAGTGACTTTGGTGCGTTAGGGCTCTCAAAAGATACATCCTTAACATATTGTGTAATTACAGATACTTGTCTGCTATCTTGTGCTTTATTTGTTTCGTTATTAGACATATTATTTAGTGTAATTGATTATATTTATTAAAAATAATTAACACGGCAATATACTGATAAAAAGTGTTTAATAAAGCAAAAAAACTGATTAGAGATTTTAAGTGCCTCTATTTTAAGCGCAATATGCTAATTATATGTGTTCTGGGATATGCTAAGGGAATCCCTTTCACGCTAATTTTTGGAACATATACATATAAGCTTGCAGAAGATGGAATGGACTTGGCCGATATAGGTAATTTTGGTTTAGCAGGTTTGCCTTTTGCTATTAAATTTTTGTGGTCTCCACTAGTTGATGGTTTTAAAATTCCTTTTTTGAATAATTTGGGGCAAAGAAAATCATGGCTTATACTAGGGCAGATTCTTCTGGCATCGTCTATTATTTTATTCGGTGTAATAAACCCGAAAGACAAACTGGAAGTATTATTTTACCTCGCAATAATAATATCATTCATCTCTGCTACTTATGATATTGCGTATGATGCCATAAGAATTGCAATTTTAGATGATGATGAGCAGGGTGCAGGAGTAGGCGCTTCAATAGTTGGTTATAGAATAGGAGTTCTAACTTCTGGAGGTCTATCATTAATATTGGCTGAGATGTTCTCTTGGCAAATTGCTTTTATAGTAATATCGGCGAGTTTATTCCTGACAGTGATAGCCAGTCTGTTTATTAAGGAGATTGAAACTGAGACAAGGCAATCAATTGCTTTTTTAGAATGGTTAAATATATACATTAAAAACCC
>CAYGRX010000224.1:0-2416 GCA_964352365.1 uncultured Rickettsiales bacterium | reverse complement strand
AACTAGAACATAGAGATACTGGCTTGCAACATGATGCTGAAAATGCGGTTGCATATCCAATATTAAGTTTAGCCATTAAATTTGCCTCTAAAACAGCTATTATGTTTGCAAAAAAGGTATAGATTTAGTGCATAATCATCATCACCATTTTCACGATCCTCACGATAAAGATTCCCATGGTGAAAATTGCAGTGCTGCAAGCGAGAAAGCTTTATTGATAGCTTTTTCAATTAATTTCATATTTGCAATTATTGAATTTGGTGGAGGTATTTATACAAATTCAATTTCTATTACCTCCGACGCAATCCATGATTTTGGAGACTCATTAGCTATTTTATTCGCTTTATTTGTTACGAAACTTGCCAATAAAGGTAGTGACCAAGAATATTCCTATGGTTATAGAAGATTCACAATTTTAGGTGCAATTGTAAATTCTATAATTCTACTTACTGGCTCCACAATAATATTAATTACTGCTATTCCTAGAATATTTAGCCCCGAACCTCTTTTATCAGGGGGCATGATGATTTTAGCGGTGCTTGGAGTAATATTTAATTATATTGCGTTCAAGTTTATTCATAAGGGTGATAACCTAAATGACAGAACAATATCGCTTCACTTAATTGAAGATATTGCGGGTTGGGTCGCAGTTTTAATAGGTAGTATTATAATATACTTCACAGACTTTTATTTAATTGACCCAGTATTATCTATATTAATTGCGATATATATCGCGTTCAATGTAGTTAAAAACTTGAAGCAAGCCTTATCGATTACTATGCAATCAACGCCAAAAGATATTAATCTTGAGGAAATAAGAACAAACCTACAAACCATCGCAAATGTAAATAAGGCTCATCATATGCACGTTTGGTCATTAGATGGACAATATAATGTTATGACCGTACATATTTTAACTAGCAAAGATCTAGACTTTGTAGAATTAGAAAAAATTAAAGTAACTGTTAGAGAAGAGCTCTCAAAGCACAATGTTCAACATTGTACAATTGAGCTTGAATTCAACCAATAATACTTACACTTATTTAGCTGAAGGTTTTTTACCCTTAACACCAAATGTTTTCTTGCTGGCCTTGGCTTTAAATGGCTTTTTCTTAAAACCATTTTTTTCAGCATCCTTACCTTTAGCACCAGTTTTATTTCCTAAAAAACGCTTATTATTACTGCCGAACTTTTTCTTTCCTTTTGGCTTAGAGTAATCTCTAGGGGTTTCCTCGCCAGCAGGAGCTTTAAAATTGGGATCTAATAGTTTTTGAATAGCATTCCATTTCGCACCATCCTCATTACTTAAAAAACTAACTGCCTCACCCTTTGCACCAGCTCTTGCGGTGCGGCCAATTCTATGAATATAATCTTCAGCACATTGAGGAAGGTCATAATTAATTACATGTTCAATATGAGGAATATCCAAGCCACGAGCAGCAACATCAGTTGCTATTAGAACTCTAAATTTCTTTTCACGATATTCTTGAGTAACACGGTTTCTTTTACTTTGCTTTAAATCACCATGTAGTGCTTGTGCTAGATGGCCATTTTTACGAAGTTTTTCTGCAATTCTATCCGCACCATGTTTAGTTTTAACAAAAACAATTATAGTACCTTTGCGGGCTTCAATTTCCGCTATTAATCTAGCAGGTTTTTCTGATGCGATTATTTTAAAGCTATCTTGTTTAACGTTTTTCGCAGGGCTGTGGGTCTCACCAACAGATATACGTGTTGGGTTATTTAAATATTTTGCAGATAGGTTTTTTATATTACTTGGCATAGTTGCAGAAAACATCAAGGTTTGACGTTCCGCTGTTAAATGTTTGGCAATTGCATCAAGCTGAACACCAAAACCCATATCTAACATTCTATCAACTTCATCAAGGACTAAATATTTAGTGTTGTGTAATTTTAAAGACTTTCTATCTAAATGATCATTAACACGTCCAGGAGTTCCAACAAAAAGCCTTGCACCCTCTTTTAACTGACCCAACTGACGTGGCATGCCTTCGCCTCCAATAAGTAGCGCAGTTTTTATTTTACTACTGCCAATAAAGGTTTTTAATTGCTTCATTACCTGAGCAGCGAGTTCTCTGGTTGGCAATAAGACTAATGCATCACCATCAGAGTTAGCCATCATATGGGTAACAATTGGGATTCCAAATGCTGCGGTTTTGCCCGTTCCAGTTTGTGCTGAACCCAAAATATCCCTACCTTCAAGAGCGATTGGAATTGCCTGAGATTGAATTGGAGTCGGTGTTTTTAAACCTAGTTGTTCTAGCCTATGAAAAAGTGGCTCTGGCAAGCCAGCATCTTTAAAAGATTCCATTATAGTTCCTATTATATTGTGAAAATTTGTTGTATCAAAATTTAATGAACGAACTGTATACTAGGAAATTTGTCCAATTGATAG
>CAYGRX010000223.1:0-2418 GCA_964352365.1 uncultured Rickettsiales bacterium | reverse complement strand
TGATATTACAATCAATAACATTGATTCAAAACGCCTACAGGCAATTAATAATACATTGATAAATAATAACCAAATTTTAGAAGTTGGCCTTACAAATATTACATCTGAATTTCAGGAGATGAACCTAAACCTCACAAATGTTACACATGGAATAACGGAGATAAGAGACGAACTTTTTGAACTTAATGATACAATGTTTGACCTAACTAACGTAACAAATGAAGGGATGCAAAACATTGACACAACCCTTAAAGACGGATTAGGAGATATTAATGAAACCCTTAAAATAGGAAATAACATAGCAATGGCAAACTTAGCTGTTGACGGTGCAAATTTGCAAGTAAATAATGAAAGGCTAAATGTAGAAGTTGAAAGGCTTGGGCTTGAAACTACAAAATATCTAACTGAGTTAGATAAAAATGACAGGAATGAGTTAACCCCAAGCGAAGCAGCCATTTTAGATATAGCCGTTAGGCGCGACCTAATGACCCAAGATGGACAAGGTAAATTTGAAAAGAAACTTCTCAATGGAAATCACAAGGCAATGGAGGACTATTTAGCTCTTCAAGAAGGGTTAGTTCAAGAAGGCCATGATTTGAGAACTACTACTGAAGTAAGAAATAATATTCAAACCGTTATGGACGCCACAGAAGAAGAAGTTACACATAACTTTGCCGCTGCAAGAAAAGAATATGGCAAAAAACTGGAAGTTGACCCCTCAGTTCTACACAGAAATTAAAACGGGTTAGCCTTAACAAGCTATGCATTACAATTGAGCATGGGAAAGTTCCAAATTAGGCTTTGTAATTAAAAGATTAGCGGCTAGCAGCAAACTAAGTAGTTAGTTAGCCGTTTTTTAGAAAACTACCCCCCTATTATCTTCCGTTATTTGCATAATTCTCATATCACTCTTGACAAAAACTTAAATATATAGATGTTACCTATCACCTAATATAGGGGAGTAGCTCAGTTGGTAGAGCACCGGTCTCCAAAACCGGGTGTCGCGGGTTCGAATCCTGTCTCCCCTGCCATTTAGTACACTTGGCACTATCAAGGAACAATTCAAAGGGTTTGTTCAAGGAATACTGCGCCTTTCCATTGATTAATGATAAGTTCTGAAACACTAAGTTGATTAGCTTGCGCTTTCTTTCAATATTAGAACTTCTAAACAGCCTGCCTGCATCTTGCACCAGTTCTAACATAAGGTTTAAGCCAATTGCAAAATCTTCATCAGCACCATCAAAATCATTTAATTGCTTATTTATTTCAAACTGCTGCTGCTTTAACTCTTGCGCTTTTTTGTCATACTCACTCTGTGTAATACTCTGGTCTAACATTGCATCTAAAAGAATATCTAACTTCTTTTGAGTTTTATCGTGTTCAGCCTGTAATGATTTTAATGATTTGTTATGAAAATCCTTCTTCGCATTATGGCTGTGTTGAAGGTGCTTGCGTATATCTTCCATTACATTAATCGGAAATGCCATTTTATCAAAAACCTGTGCCAAGTCTTCAAATACACTTTCCTCCTTTACTCTCGGTGCGTCGCACTCATCTTTACTGCTCTTGCTACAAGACATATAGATATATTTTTTCTTCTTAATTTCGGAACTGTAAGAGCAACCGCAATGACCGCATTTTACTAGCCCCCTAAATAGAAATGGTTTTTCTGTATGCCTCATTATCTTCTTGCCATAACCTAGCCTTATCTCTTGGCACCTATCAAATAAATCAACATCAATAATTGGCGTAAATTTATGAGGATAATTTTTGCCATTATATAACATTGTTCCACAATAGAATGGATTTTGTATTAAGTTATGAACTTGTGCGTGAGATAGCTTATAGCCCTTCCTAGAGCGCAAGCCCCATTCAGCAGCCTTCTTAGTTAGCTCCCTCAAAGAATAAACGCCCGTTGAATATTCAGTAAAAATTCTTCTAACAAATAAAAACCTTTCCTCATCTAGCTTTACTGTTGATTTACCATTAGCATCTTTGCAATTAACATAGCCTATTGGTGCTTTTGAGATTATTTCCCCATTTTCCAATTTATAGCTCATACTTCTAACCGCATCATCTCTAAGCCTATTAATATATTGCTTAGCTATAAAAACCTTTGCCTCCCAATTAAAAAGTTCGTTCCCGTTAGATTCGGCATTTAGATAAAAGCCATCTTGAACAAAGTGAATTTCTAAACCCTCACTCCTTCTCATTTCATCAAGGTCAACTGCATCTTTAAAATTTCTAGTTACCCTATCAACATTTTGGCATAGCAATATTGGCATTTCGTCTGGCTTAAATGTTTTTAGATATTTAACAACCTCTTCAAATTTTTTACGGATTTTTTGCCCTGCACTTTCAGAAAATGAATATTCTTTAGTTATTGTAAGGTTATGTTTATCAGCATACTCCTTTAGC
>CAYGRX010000222.1:0-2430 GCA_964352365.1 uncultured Rickettsiales bacterium | reverse complement strand
TCATAACTCGTAGGCTAAAATCATTTAATATTATCTTTTCTGCTTTACCTTCAGACTTATAAGACTTTGAAACATTATAAAATTCTGCAATTACACGCGAGGATTCATTTGGCTTTAAGTCAGGTAATTTAACTTTATGAACTGATTGCCTATAAGATGATTGATCAGATTTTAAACGGTCGCGCTCCGCCCTTGCCTGCTCTTGCCTGCGGACGTTTCGTTTAACCCTAGCTTTTACACCACGGCTTGCCCACTCCATTTCCTGCTCAACAATTTTAGACCTACGTTGTAGTTCTCGCTCCTCATGTTCAAGAATTTCAGTAGACCATTCATCAAAATACTTAAAACCCTTAGGGCATGATTTTATATTCCCTCTATCAAGCCAGAATATTTTATTTGTTACGTTTGCTAAAAAGGTTTTATCATGGCTTATGCATAACATAGTTCCACGATACGAATTTAAATAATCTTCAAGCCACTGTATACCCTCTAAATCCAAATGGTTTGTAGGTTCATCTAACAACAAAATATCAGGATCTTCAACTAGTGAACGAGCTAAGCAAGCGCGTCTAACTTGGCCACCTGATAAGTCTGTCATCATATCTTCAGGGTTTAGCTGAAGAGGTGACATAACCATATCAACCATATAGATATAATTTTCATTTTGCCTATCTTTATGTAACCCTTCATAGACAAAATCAAAAACCTTTTGACCTGTATTAGGTACATAATCTTGACGCAAATAGCCAATTTGCGTGCCTGTTATAGGAAGCTTTCTCTCCCCCAAGTCAAGCTCACGCTCACCTGTAATAACCTGCATTAATGTGCTTTTGCCTGCCCCGTTTTTCCCTACTAAACAAATTTTATCATTTTCATGAAGGTTGAAATTCAGGTCTTCAAATAACGGTTTACCACCAAAGGTAACCATTGCGTCTTTTACGGAAAGTATAAGTTCTTGAGGCATATAGAGTTTTTATATAATAATGTTAATTATACAAGAATAGATTTGCTATATAGCTTATCTTTATAAAAATTTTATACTCAACCATTGCTAGTCACATATATTTTTTATTACTATATCAATAATTTGATAATTAGGATAATGAGTATGGCTCATATCTTGTTAATAAAATGGAGAATATTATGTTTAAGGATTTATCATTAAAAAATTTGCTAGGTATTTTAGCATTGTCAGTGGCTTCAGTATTATTGGTAGCTTGCGAAGAAAAAACAGCTTCAGAAAAAATTGAAGATGCAGCTGAAGATATTGGCGATGGCATGGAAGATGCGGCTGATAACTTTAAAAACTAAATTTTTTAAAGTTATAATTATCAAAGGTGACTTAATTATTTATTTCGTCACCTTTTTTTCTGACAGAAACAAGTTCAAAAGACCAAGGTTAGTAAGGCTAATGTATTTTATTTTTTCTATTTCTTCGGTTTTTTACTGCCCAAAGTTGGTATAACTATAAGGGCAAATATCGCCGCCAAAACACTGCCATAAACAACCACCATTCCAAATCTTTGACTTGGAGGAAAGCTTGAAAGCGCAAAGGTTGAAAAGCCAACTATAACAGTAGCAATTGAAATAAGCGCTGGCTTCGCTTGGCTTTCCAGAGCTTTTTGCCAATTTTTCATAGTAAAACTATTAAGGTTTTTTACATATCTAATAATGTGAATGATACTATCTATAGCAATTCCAAGCGAAATATTAATAGCAGGGGAAGAAATTATATCTACAGGGACATTCAAAACCCCTAAAGATCCAAAAATAATTAATGAAATTGAAAAAATTGAAAGCGCTATTAATAAAGCAATTTTAATTGAAGCTGAAATAATAAAAACAATGATAGAAAAGACTATAATTAAAGCTAAAATGCCAGTAACCATACTAGACTCAACTGACTTACCAAGTTCACCTTGAAGATAATATGTTCCACCAGTTTTATCTAAGTTAAAACCTGATTTTATAACAATTTTTTCAAGCTCCTTAATAATTTGCAATCTGTTTTTTACCTTGCCAGATTCATTCATTCTCAAAATAAATACTGCAGATTTTCTATCTTCACTTACGAAGCTTTTGCCAATATTATTGAACAATGTTTGCGATAAAACATCAATTATTATATTCCATGGCATTAAGCTGCCAAGCCAATTCTCATCCGCCTCAGCCATAATCACTGGAAGCGAAACTACTGAGCCAACCTGATTATGGGCAGAAAGATTTTTTTGTAGATTCCACATTTTTTTATATGATGAATCATTATCCAACCTAGCACCATTAGAGTCACTAATAACAAATTTAAGCGGGTTACTTCCACCACTTTTATCTATAAATTCTATATGATTAGAAATTTTACCACCATCTTTAAAATATTTTAGTAAGCTAGGGTCTGTATTAAGTTTTCCCAAACCTAAGAAACCTAATAAT
>CAYGRX010000221.1:0-2436 GCA_964352365.1 uncultured Rickettsiales bacterium | reverse complement strand
GTGATGATATTGATATTGCGCTTGCAGGGTTGATTCAAGAAAAGCTAGGTAGCCAAGTTAATCTTCAAGACCTAAAAGTTACAGCTAGAAAAGTAAAGGAAGCGTTATCCGAAAATAACTCCATTAAAATCAATATATTAGAATCTGAAATTGAAATTTCACTTGAGGAGTTTATTGCAGTTTCAAAACCAATAATTGATAGAACGATTTCTATATTTAATTCTGTTTTAGATGAGGCTGAAATTGAAGTTGAAGATTTAAAAGGTGTTATCTTAGTTGGCGGTTCAACTCGTATTCCACTGGTTAAGGCTAGTCTCTTTGAGTTTGTTGGCAAACAGCCTCTTTCTGATATTGATCCTGATAAAGTTGTTGCATATGGTGCTGCGATTCAGGCGGAAGCTCTAACGAAAGGCTCAAATAATTTATTGTTGGATGTCACTCCACTTTCAATTGGGCTTGAAACTTATGGCGGTTTAATGGAGGTTCTAATCCAAAGGAACACACCAATTCCCGCATCTGTTAGTCAGCAATTCACCACCTATGAAGACGGGCAGTCAGCCATGAAAATTCATGTGCTTCAAGGTGAGCGTGAGCTAGTTGAAGATTGTAGAAGTTTGGCCGAATTTAATTTAACTAATATTCCCCCTAAACCTTCTGGTTCTGCGGTTATTGAAGTTACATTTAATATTGATGCTGATGGTATATTAACCGTATCTGCAAAAGAGGAAACTACGGGGGTTGAACAAAAAATTGAAGTTAAGCCTAGCTATGGCTTGGATGCAAAATCTATGGAAAGAATGCTACTGGCTAGCATGGAGCAGGCAAAAGAAGACATCTTCAAGCGCTTATTACGTGAGGCAGTTGTTGAAGCTGATTCCGTTGTAAAAACTCTTGAAAGTGGTTTGCGTGAAGATAAAGATTTAATTTCTGAAGAATATTACAATAAAATTCAAAAACAGATTGAAAAAGTTAGAGCCTTGTGCGATCAAGATAATAGAGATGCAATTGAAGCTGAAACAAAACATTTGGATGAACTAGCTTCAGATTTTGCAGATGAAAGAATAAGTAAAGCCCTTAAAGGTTATTTGGGTGGAAAGAAAATTAATGAGGTATAAAAATGGCTAATATTACGTTTAAATTTGAAGGTGGTGAAAAAACCATTGATGCACCAAATGGCATTTCTCTTTTAGAAGTCGCTCATAAGAATGATATCCCGCTTGAAGGAGCATGTGAAGGTTCTCTTGCTTGTTCAACTTGTCATATTATTATTGAGGATAAATCTAGGTTTGATTCACTTAATGAGCCATCGGAAGATGAGGAAGATATGTTGGATTTAGCTTTTGGTTTAACTCAAACGTCTCGCCTTGGTTGTCAAATAATGGTTTCTGATGAGTTAGATGGCTTAGTTGTTAGTTTGCCTGAGGCTACTAGAAATATGGTTTCTGGCAGTCACTAAGCTATTATATTCCTTTGGTAATAAAATATAAATAAACTTTATACAGAGAAATTTATACTATCAAAGCATAGTATTATGTTTGTTGCGTTATTGCTATTGCTACTGCCATCTTTATTTTATTTTCAAGTTGATTTAGAGCCGAAGATAAGTGCTGATTTCTTTTTTTCGAGTGATAGTAAAATCTTCAAAGAAAATGACCAAATTAATAAGCAATTCCCTTCAAGTGATCAGTTGATTATTGCAATACCTGATAAAGATATAACAGGTTCAAAATATTTAAAAAATATTAGAAAATTATCTGATGATTTAAAAAGTGTTAAATCTATTGATTCAATTATTAGCTTAACTAACGGCCCTGATAATATTAGTGCGGCACTAAAAAATCCTTTATGGAAAAGGATTTTAGTTAGTAACAACAAGGATGCCTCTTTTATTATTTGTTTTTTAAATGATGATAATTATAAGTTGGCGGTTAGTGATGTTGAAAAAATCATCGCAAAATATAGCAATAATTTCACTGATATAAAAATATCAGGAATGCCATATATTGTTGAGCAGATGAGAAGAAATATCACTCAAGATATGAAAAACTATACGTTACTAGCGATAGCTCTATGTAGTTTAACCTTACTTGTAATTTATAGATCATTAAAAGTAGTTTTGTTTTCATTTAGCTGTTGTGCGCTTTCAGCGATATCAACTTTGTTAATTTTAAGTTTTATGGGTTATGGAATTGGTATTTTAACGGCAAATCTATTAGTTATAGTTTATGTTTTAGCGCAATCTCATTTGATATTTCTAACTGCAAATTTCCAAGAAAATTCTTCTGCTAAAAAAAATCAGATTACAAAAACAATAAGTAAAACTATGCCTCCTTCATTTTGGTGTATGTTAACTACGTTGCTTGGTTTTTTAAGCCTGATTATAGTTGAGGCAAAGCCACTTAAAGAGCTTGGAGTAGGTGGCGCAGTTGGAACGAT
>CAYGRX010000220.1:0-2483 GCA_964352365.1 uncultured Rickettsiales bacterium | reverse complement strand
AGTAATAATAGCTATTGTTATTTTAATCATACTAATAACTGTGTAAATATGGCATTCTCTATTACAAAAATAGTTGAGTTATTTTTTTATAAAATAAAACAAAAATATTATACATTAAAATCTCTGAGAAATGTTAAAAAACATAATGTGATAATTTTCTTTTTTCCAGATTATTCATTCAAAAACCCCCATCAAAGCTTACTAAAAAAAGAATTTCCCGATGAATATCACTATATATCTGGGAATATAACGCAAGCATTGGGATATATAAAAAAACACCCAAACAGTAGAGTGGTTTTTCACCTTCACTGGCCTGATAAAATTTTAAAAGAAGCTAATTATAGAAAATTTTTAGAACAAATTGAACAATTTAAACTTTATGGTGGCAAGGTTTTATGGACTATACATAATTTATTACCCCATAATTATAATATGGAACTGAATATAATAGAAAAGCAAAATAAACTATTCAAATGTTCAGACTTAATTCATTTTTTTACTGAATCATCTATGCTAAGAGCACAAGAGCTATTCAGTATAGAAAATTATAAATGCTTTATTTCAATGCGCGGTAATTATTTAGAGTTAAATAATAATGAATTTGTTGAAAGAACACCCAAAGAACTATCAGCTAAAATAAATATATTATTTTTTGGACAAATAAAAAAGTATAAAAACGTAGATAGCCTTGTGGACGTTTTTAATAAACTTAACAAAATTCATAAAAATGCGAGACTAACTATATGTGGAGAAATAAAAATCAGTAAAAAAGATGCTAATGATTTAAAGCAAAAAATAGCCATAAATTCTAATATTACACTTATTAATAATTATATTAATAATGCTGATATTCCTACTTTAATGAACAATGCAGAAATTGTTGTATTTCCATATTCAAACATAACTAACTCAGGATCCATTCTACTTACCCTAGGGTTTTCAAAATGCATTGTAGCTCCTGATATGAATGCAGTAAAAGATCTTCTTACAGATAATGTAAACGCCATTTTATATAACCCAGATGCCAGAAGCAATAATCTATATAATGGAATAGAAAGAGCTCTTAAGTTAAATTCTATAGATCGAAATTTAATAGGAGATTATTGTTACAATTTAGTAAAAACTTTGAATTTGAAAAAAAATGCCAAAGAAATTTGTTCAAAAATAGATACTTTATTTTGAAAATAATTTTAATTACTGTTAGCGCTGGTTGTGTAGGATAACTTATCAACTGAAAGTAAAAAAATTAATACCAATAAACACCAGAGCGTTCCTTCAGACACTTAATTGTTTTAGTAGATATTTTTTTCCTAACTTTAAAAACTTCTTTAAACCCTAAAATGCTATCTTTTACACCTCTTAAAAAATCTAATAGAGATTTTTGCTTTATAGATTGAATAAAAAAATAACCCCAAGCTAAAATAGTAAGAGATACAAAACTATACCAAGGAAGGCTTTTTAGAGCTATCCATGGAGTATTTCTAGTTCCATAATATATCCTTCGTCCCTTTGGCCTAGATTTTTTACTCTCAAAGTGACTAACAACAACTGAACTAGAGTGAAGTATTTTGTAGCCTGATTCTAATATTCTATAAGATAGGTCTGGCTCTTCACCAAAATACATACCTAACTTCTCCCAGAAGCATCCTAAATTTATAAACACGTCTTTTCTAATTGCATGACCCGTGCCAACAAATGATGCACCATATTCGTCCTTATCAATTACTCTTCTGTCTCTTCGTGGTATAAATTTCTTTTCTATTTTTGCTGTATTGGCATTTTCTACAGCGAATGAAACACATGCTAATGAT
This sequence comes from uncultured Rickettsiales bacterium, assembly GCA_964352365.1. Taxonomy (GTDB): domain Bacteria; phylum Pseudomonadota; class Alphaproteobacteria; order Rickettsiales; family UBA8987; genus CAYGRX01. The sequence continues at coordinate 672 of CAYGRX010000220.1, read as the reverse complement.
TCGATTTCTGCGAAATATTTTTCTATTTTTTCTAAACTATCTTTATTTTTTAAATAAGCATCATCATCTATAGTTACACATATATCCCCTTTCGCAATCTGGTAACCATAATTACGTCCTTTGATAACACCCCAATTATATTCACTATTATGAATAATAATTTCAGGGTTTTCTATTTTTACTTTATTTATACTTTTATCATTAAGGTAATTGTTAATAATTATTATTTCAAATGGCTTGTGAGTTTGTTTAAATATACTATCCAAGCATAGTTTTAATTCTTTGCTTCTATTATAAGTTATTATTACAACGCTAATTTTATGCATAAATTTAATGTAATTGTTAAAAAAGGAAGTTATTTTATAATCTATGGTATTTCAATTATTTAATATTTCTAAGTGAAAAAAAGTAAAATCAAAGAAGTGTTTATTTTGGGTGCAGGACCTTCTGGAATTACTGCGTCTCATGAGCTAGAAAAAAATAATATTAACAGCGTTATTATAGAAAGGGATAATCAGGTTGGAGGTCTGTCCAAAACGATTGAATATAAAGGCTATAGGTTTGATATAGGGGGGCACAGATTCTTTACTAAAGTACCTAGAATACAAGAATTTTGGGAAGACATTTTACGTGATGAATTTCTTATAAGACAAAGGGTATCAAGAATTAGAT
>CAYGRX010000219.1:1165-2495 GCA_964352365.1 uncultured Rickettsiales bacterium | reverse complement strand
GTCGCAGAGAAACATAATATTCCTGCTAATTTATATGCAGTAATTACGAAACCTTACAAAAAATTTGATAAAAAAAGCCTTGAAAAAATAGAAGATAAATATTTATCAGTTCTAAAAAAATACAACGATTACAGTAATATGGGCATGAAGAATAATAAGCTTAAATTCTTTGAAAAGATATCAGGCTTTGATTCATCTTTTGGAGTAAATGAAAAAGGTAATTTATATGTAAGTTCACCAGTTAAAATTTGGTCTGATACGGGATTTAATAAAATTTCTAGATATCAAGGCTGTGGATTTATTAATCTCTCAACAGAAAGCCCAGAGATAAGATCGTATCTCAGCTCCTTTAGTTTTGGTAATTATCCTGTAGCTGGATCTCAAGAACTTCAAAATCTACCCCCTATAGAAAAAATATATAGCACTGCTGAGGTTTCTTTATATAATAAAGGCGACTGGACAAGGGAACTGACGAGAGATATATTCATTCAAGCACCCAGCGTGGTTCTTCAATCTGGAATTGAACATGAATTTGGCAAGCAGCAATACATAACAATCAAATCACCAAAAGTAGAAATTATATATGGTACGTTTGTAAAATTGACTGGAGATTTTACGGAACTGACCGCGAAACATGACCTAACGAGATTTAAGATAGATGTAGATAATGTCGTTCTAAATACTGATCATGTAGTAGATCTAACTGAAAAAAGGAACTACGATAATATTTTCTTGAGGAATATGCCTCTAAAAAATCTTACACTTCCAAAATCTAGCCAAATCAATAAATTACATGTTGTTAGGGGGAATATAGAAGGTAGGCTTGCCGAAAACCCCAACATTGAACTTGTTGATCATAGAAATAGCAAGGAGATGGATAAAGCCATTGAAGAGCTAAAACAGGAGCTAAAAGATAAGCGCGCTGACTCTAGGTTAAAAAACCAGATTGGCGATAGAAAGCTACAACGAGGAGGAGGAGATAAAAATAGGAAATAGTTAGGTTAATTTAGTCAATAATTTTCCCAACTTGTGCCACCGAAACTTGTTCTACTCTTTACTGAATTTTCTACTGAAAGCACATTAAAAATATCTTCCTTTATGCTTGGGTGGATATCTTTGTAATCATCAATAGATAGCTCATCTAATCGGCAATTTTTTTCTTCTGCTAGCTTTACGCATCTACCTGTGATGTGATGTGCGTCACGAAATGGCATGCCTAAGTTTTTTACTAACCAATCAGCTATGTCTGTTGCTGTTGAAAAGCCTTTTTGAGCCGCCGCCTTCATATTCTCTTTATTAACGCTCATGTCATCAACCATTCCTCTAGTAG
>CAYGRX010000219.1:0-1155 GCA_964352365.1 uncultured Rickettsiales bacterium | reverse complement strand
TAGCAAAATAGACTCAAACGCATCAAAAACTGGCTCCTTATCTTCTTGCATATCTTTGCTATAAGCTAGTGGCAAACCTTTCATAACAATGGTAAGCGTTGATAACGCACCAAAAATGCGCCCCGTTTTTGCGCGTACAAGCTCTGCCGCATCTGGGTTTCTTTTTTGTGGCATGATGGAACTTCCTGTTGTGAATGATTCAGAAAGTGAAATAAATTTAAATCCGTCACTGCACCAGATAACAATTTCTTCCGCAAAGCGAGAAAGGTGAATAGCGCATATATTAAGGGTGCTTAAAAACTCTAGGGCAAAATCTCTGTCAGAAACACTATCCAAGCTATTATTTGTTGGTCTATCAAAGTTTAATTCCTCTGCTGTCATTTTTCTATTTATTGGGAAGCTTGTTCCTGCAAGAGCAGCTGCACCTAACGGGCATTCATTTAATCTTTTTCTGCAATCTTCTAGTCTAGTTTTATCGCGAGAAAGCATTTCAAAATATGCATGGAGGTGATGGCAGAAAGTTACTGGTTGCGCTGTTTGTAAATGTGTAAAGCCAGGCATAATTGTTTTTTTATGCTTTAGAGCCTTTTTCTTTAAGCTATTTAAAGTTTGGTCTAATTCATCGATTAATATATCTATAGAATCTCTAACCCATAGCTTGAAGTCAGTTGCGACTTGGTCGTTTCTGCTTCTCCCTGTGTGAAGCTTGCCGGCAACATCACCTAAAATTACTTTAAGGCGAGCCTCAATATTCATGTGTATATCTTCAAGCGCTGTAGAAAATTCAAACACCCCAGATTCAATTTCCTTTTCAACTTGCTTCAAGCCAATTGTTATATCAAAACATTCCTTTTTTGTAAGTATGTTAGTTTCTGCAAGCATTTTTACATGCGCTAATGAGCCTTGAATATCTTGCTTATATAAATTTTTATCAAAGCTGATTGATTCATTGATAATTTCCATTATTTCACTCGGGCCATATTCATAATGACCGCCCCACATGGAGTTTGCCTTCTGTGATTTTATTTTTTTATCTGTCATATTTCTTCGCTAGTTAAAATATTTTAATTATAAATATATAGTATTTTTATATTAGTTTAGTTTATCTTCTATCTAAAATTAAAAACTTTATAAAACAAAAGGTAAATTATGTCT
>CAYGRX010000218.1:0-2515 GCA_964352365.1 uncultured Rickettsiales bacterium | reverse complement strand
TTATGTCTGGCTTAACTACAACTGGAGCTACAAAAATCACCAATCTTTCTGAGCAATCAAGAGGTATTTTGCTTTGGAGATCAATTCTTCAATGGATTGGTGGTGTTGGTATTATTGTTATGGCGATGAGTTTATTGCCACTTCTTAAAATTGGTGGGATGCAATTATTTAGAACCGAATCATCTGATAATGCAGAAAAGGCTCTTCCAAGAGCAACTCAAATAGCTGGTGCGGTTACTTTTATATATGTTTCTTTAACTACAGTTTGTGTTCTACTTATGTGGTTAGTGGCAGATATCTCGTTTTTTGATGCTGTCTGTCATGCAATGACAACGGTGGCTACTGGTGGTTTTTCAAATTATGATGAGTCAATTGGTTATTTTAATAATTATAAATTAGAGATGATTATAATTGTTTTTATAATTCTTTCGGCGCTACCATATGTACTTTTTATCCATTTATATAATGGGAAAGCTACGCCGCTTTTAAGGGATTCACAGGTTAGGTTCTTTCTGGGGCTGGTTCTAATTTCAGTTATGATAACAACGGTTTGGCTTAGATGGTATTTTGATATTAGTTTTTGGGAGGCTATGCGTAAGGCTGCTTTTAATATTAGTTCAATATTGACAACAACTGGTTACGCAACTTCAGATTACTACCACTGGGGCAGTTTTATGGTGATATTTGTATATTTAATTTGTGTGATTGGTGGTTGCACAGGCTCCACAACGGGGGGCATAAAAGTGTTTAGATATTATGTAATGATAGAAAATACAAAAGCACAAATATATAAGCTTGTTCACCCGCATGGTGTTTTTAGGCCTAAATTTAATGGTAATCCAATTTCGGATGAGGCTACAAATTCTGTAATAAGTTACTTGGTTCTATTCGTATTTTGTTTCTCTGTAATTGCAGTTTTGTTATCAATGACAGGTCTAGATTACACAACTAGTATGAGTGGTGCGGCTGCGATGCTATCAAACCTTGGGCCGGGTCTAGGTGATACTATTGGTCCTGCAGGAAATTACAGTAGCTTTTCTGATTTTGCAAAATGGATTTGTGCCATTGGCATGGTTATGGGAAGGCTTGAGATATTTACAGTTTTTGTTTTATTAAGTCCTTACTTCTGGAAAAATTAATAAAAATAAATCCTTTTATATTGCCAAATCCCAGTGAAGGGGGATTTTGGAGGATTTTGATAATTTATCGGTATATTCCGCAACCTTTTCAGGAAATTTTAACCCTTTTACAATTGTCAAAGACCTTAAAGCTGCAAATAAATGAATATCATCTTCTGTAAATTCACCTTTGTCGCCTTTTGCCTCTATAAGTTTTTCTAATTTATCTAGGCTAAATTCTGCCTGCTTTATTAATTCAGCGCTAATAGCCAGATTTTCTTCAAATGAGCCAATCATAGATTCTTTCTTTTTTGTAAAGTAATCAATCGCGCTTTTTGATTTAAATTCTTCTAGCTTAGCTTTCGCCCAGCGTGGCATACAAAGCCTATAAAGATAGCTTCTAGACTCAATTAACCATTCTGCTAAATCTTGATTTTCATTATATGAATTTAAAATCTTCTCGCCATAGTTATTGTCAATATAATAAACTATATCCATGCTTTCTGGTATAAATGACCCATCATCTTTTTCTAAAATAGGAACCATTTTGGTTCCAATCATTGAAGTTGGAGTTTTTTCATCGTCATTTTGCAATGTTACTAAGTGAAAATCTATATTCTTTAGGCCAAATATCATTCTAGCTTTAACGCAATAAGGGCAGTGGTCATATATATATAATTTCATAATAAAATTTATTTAATTGTTAAGTATTTCTCAATCTATTTATGCTAAATTAGTTATGTATAAATTTAATTCAATAATATATGTCGGAATTTTTAGAAATAGAGTCAGTAAATCATCGTGGTGAAGAATATTTTCGCATAGATCCTAAAGATGTGAATTTTGACTCAATGGAGAAGGTTAAAAAAATTACTGATATAATAGCTCTTAAAGTTGTTTCTGGGCGAGTGAAGATAGTAACATCTCATGGTGATGATGTTGAAACTGAATCATATGCTGAAATTGGTGACTATATAGTTTATAATATTGGGGTTTCAGAGTTTGATAATTTAATTGATAAAATGTTAAATTCGGACAAGAAGGTTATTAAATCTCATAATTTTAGAAATTTATACTCGTCGCATGCTAATGAAATAAATTTATCTGGTGATGATATTAATAAATTATATGAAGACTTAAAGTCTGATAATGAAGATAACTCAGACTTTTCAGATTTTAATTTTGCATCGTCATCTGCAAATCAATATGAATATGTGGGGAGACCAGTTTCCGTTGCAAGGGTGCCATTTAATTTTGTTATTGCTGCCCCATGGGGAAGTGATCAGTTTATTAAGGCTGGGGGATATATAGTCTTCAATCCAAATACTTTCATTTCTAATGGCGTAAAGGATGTTTATGGAATTGAAGGGGCGCATGACAAAGAGGCGGGTCAGATG
>CAYGRX010000217.1:0-2528 GCA_964352365.1 uncultured Rickettsiales bacterium | reverse complement strand
GTCCATACGGACAACAGATTTTAAGTCTGATGGCATATTGTTATCTCATTGTTTTTATTTGATATATTTTTTATAACACAAAAAAGTGTGTAAGGAAATGTGTAAGTTTTCAAGTTAAATGTTTTCAACGTGATTTCTAAATTTGAGACAGTTTTTCTGAATTTATTAACGGTTTTCAGGTATGCTATCTTATCGCTTCTTGAAGGGAAGAAATATGCTTGTTCAAATAGACTCAGTAATCGTTATTGCGAAGCACGTAGGGGACAACATTCTTATGCCCAGTTGGGGGAAGGTTTCGCGTGAAATTAAAGGTGACGGGTCGCCTGTCACTGTTGTTGACAAACAAGCCAGCATTTCAGTTATAGAGGCCTTGAAAGCTCTTGCTCCGGGCATTCCAATAATTTCCGAAGAAGCGACTGAAGCTGAAAATATACGGGCTTTGAGTAGCCCTTTGAGGTGGGTCGTTGATCCGCTTGATGGAACCTCTACGTACTTGGAGGGTCCAGATAAAGGTGAAGATGCAGGGTTTGGCGTTCATATAGGTTTGATAGAGCAAGGAAAACCCACCTTAGGCGTTGTTTATCTGCCCGCTCAAGGGCGTATGTATTACACAGGAAATGATGGAAAAGCTTACATGCAGACTGATGGAGAAGAGCCCGTAGAAATGATTGCACCACAAAGTCTAGAAAGGTCGGCTATTCGTGCGGCTGTGCCAGGAAATGTTAAAAAACGGCCAGAAACAGTGAACGGACATGACTATGAAGCTGTTACAGTTACTGGAGGGGCCAAGCCTTGCGTTGTGGCTCAAGGAAAAGCGGATTTAATGTGGCAGGATAGGCCAGATAAACAACAGCCCCTAGAGCAGCGCGATGTTTTTTCACATTGGGACGTGTCTGCGTCACACGCTATTCTAAAAGCTGCTGGCGGCAATATATATGAAATCGCCACAGGCAAGGAAATCACTTATAACGACAGCAGGTTTCATATTCCGCCTTGTGTTGCAGGACATCCGGATCTTTTACGTCAGATTGGGTTTAACCCAGTTGAAAATGGACAGAAACATAACCCTAGATTAGAACTTTAATCAGAATGATTTAATCAAAAATACAACGGTTTGAGACGATTTAATTTTTTTGTTAAGCAAATAGGCTATGGTAACTTCTGTTCCGTGTTTAAGGTTTTCTCTCATTTTTGGATCAAGCTGCAATCCCAAAGCTTGAATGTGGCCATCTTCATGTATCAGCAAAAAACTATCTTCAATCTCACAATACTCGATCCATTGTATAGATGAAGCCAATGGCTTATCGTGGACAATCATAATTTTCCCTTGAGCATTTGTAAAAATACCACAACGCATTTCCGCGCTTAAATTTTCTAGAATTGGTATTTGGGGAGGATCCTGATTTGTCACAGATTTAGCCTTAAAAACTCATTCAAATTATTAAACCAGATTTTTGACAACAATTAAAGCTGAGGGGGTTGTGGCGTTGCAGTTTGTGCTGTAGTAAATTCTCTTTGCGATGCTATAAGCTCTGGATTGACAGCTAATCCTGCTTCCATAGTTTCTTTTGCAAGATCGGGGTCGCCAGCGTATGTTGCGTCTGGACCTGAAAAATCATCAGCGATTAAGTCTTCAGTGTCCTGTTTTGTTGCGTCAAGTGATGTATCATTCTCAGGGGGGCTTGCTTCATCAGTCGCATTTATTCCGCCCAATACTTCTATTGCATACTCTTCTGCAATTTCTGGATGGTCGCGCAATTCTCTTTTTAAGTCCCTGAGGTTGGCCCGCGCTTCACTTAATTCTACTCTTTTGTCTCTGTATATAGCATTGTCAGAAGCGCTACCTTGAACCCAATAGCCCTCTTTATGGCTATAGTAACTTTTGTGGTTCTCAGCCTCAATTTCTAATTGTCTGATGTGCTCTTGAGTGTCAGCAATGTTTTGAATGAGCGGGGGTTTGTTTTCGATGAGTTGGCTATCTGCGCTGTTATATGCAACTTTGAAAATAAATTCTTCGGAGTTAGGCAAATTTTCTAACAACACCTCTGCTGTTGCAGGGTCGTGCATTAAGCGGCCAAATTCAGCGGCATAAGCTTGCTCAGCTTCAGATAATGTGTTTTTTAAACCATCAAACATTCCATTTTTTTCAGCAAGGCTTGCCATTCTTTCGTAGGCCACCTTTTTTGCTACCAATGCAGACTCGGTTTCTTGGATGGTTTCGGCAAGCTTCACAAGCTCCGAAAAGTCTTCAATTTCACCAGCGCTATTTTCAACTGAAGGAAGTTCCAATCGTTTCTCCCAAAACATTTTAGAGTTGCCGTTAACGCCTCTTGAAATATGCTCCTCCAGCGTATCACGCATTTCACTACCAAAGCTTTTGCCTACAAAAATTGCGGGGCTAATCGTGTTGAGCTGCTCATCTGTTAATTTTGACCCGAGTTGTTCTCGTATGGAGGCCCATTGCGTTTGAACTGATATTTCCGCACCTACTGATACGGCAATGCCGCTTATAGGCTCAGGTATAGCAC
>CAYGRX010000216.1:0-2582 GCA_964352365.1 uncultured Rickettsiales bacterium | reverse complement strand
GATTTAATAGTTGATAATTGCGGCACAGGCGGCGACAAGAAAGGTACATATAATATTTCAACCGCAGCAAGCTTTGTTATATCAGCAGCAGGTGCACCAGTTACTAAACACGGCAATAGAAGTGTTTCCTCCAAAAGCGGCTCAGCTGATGTTTTAGAAGAACTTGGCGTAAACTTAGAACTTAGTGCACAGGAAAGCTTAGAATGCCTTAAAAAGGCTGGCATCTGCTTTTTATTCGCTAGAATGTTTCACCCAGCAATGAAAAATGTTGCCCCAATCAGACAAGAAAAAGAAATAAAAACTAACATCAAAATACTAGACCACATTCTAAACCCCGCAAAACCAAGGCGTCAGGTTTTAGGTGTATATTCAAAAGAATTATTGAAACCGATTGCAGAAACTTTATTAGAGTTAGGCCATAAACACGCATTAGTTGTCCATGGAGCCGATGGTTTAGATGAAATATCAATAAGTGATGAAACTTATGTTAGTGAATTAAAAAATGGTAAGATATTAAATTATAATATTAGCCCTAAAGACTACGGACTTAAAATTCACAACCAAACGGAATTAATTGGTGGCGATGCAAAAATCAATTCCATTGCAATGCTAGATGTTTTATCCGATAAAGAATCAGCATATAAAGATGCAGTTATTATAAATGCAGGCGCAGGAATATATGTAGCAGGCATTGCAGACTCAATCGCAGAAGGCATTAAAATTGCAAAAGAAAAAATATCAAATGGTGAAGCCAAAGAAAAGTTAAAGAAACTTATTGAATTAACTAATAGTTTTCCCTAACCTCTATTTCTAATAATTATATTAAGAAGATTATGACTACATCCTCAATTGAAAAAAAATGCCAAGAAAAAAGTCTAAAAATGACTGGCCAAAGAAAGGTTATTGCAAAAGTTCTTTCAGAAGCAACTGACCACCCTGATGTTGAAGAAGTTTTTAAAAGAGCCGCTGAAAAAGATGATTCCATTGGAATTGCAACTGTTTACAGAACAATAAGATTATTCGAAGAGAATGGAATTGTTGAAAAACATGACTTCGGAGACGGCAGAGCTAGATATGAAGAAGCACATGAAGAACAGCATCATGATCACATAATAAATATTCGTACAGGTGAAATAATTGAGTTTTACAACGAAGAAATTGAAAAGCTCCAAGAGAAAATAGCGGAAATCCATGGCTTTGAGCTTGTCGACCACAAGATGGAACTATATGTAGTTCCAAAAAAGAAAGCCCAAGCCGTAATTGTATAAATACAACAATATCTTATTCCACCAACTTAGATTAGCTTTATCCTACAAAAATAATTAATATTTTGTTAACCTTTTTGACAAAAGATATTTAAAGTGTTAAAAAAGTTAATTAAATGTTAATTAATATTTAACAAACTGGGGAGTTTATGAGAATATTATTGGTTGAAGATGACATCTCGACAGCAAAGTCTATTGAGTTAGCCTTAGCTGCAGAAGGAATCGTATGCGATATCGCAGCTACAGGTGAAGAAGGTGTCGACTTTGCAAAAATGTATGACTACGACATTATTATATTAGATATGATGCTTCCTGACATTGACGGTTTTGAGGTATTAAGGAAATTCAGAAGAAACAATATAAAAACACCCGTAATGATACTCTCTGGCCTAACTGGGTCCGATAGTAAAGTTAAAGGTCTAGGCATCGGCGCTGATGACTACGTAACTAAACCATTTAATAGAGGTGAATTAATTGCCCGAATTCAGGCCATAGTTAGAAGAAGCAAAGGAAATGCATCCTCAAAACTTAGAGTTGGCGATATTGTGCTTGATATGGAAACTAGAGCCGTAGAAATTGCAGGAAAGCAGATGAGCCTAACAAGTAAGGAATATAGTATATTAGAACTTCTTATGCTCAGAAAAGGAACTCCAATTAAAAAAGAAACATTCTTAAGCCACCTATATGGCGGAATTGATGAACCTGAAATTAAAATTATTGACGTTTTTGTTTGTAAACTTCGTAAAAAAATTGAAGAGACCACTAATGGCGACAGTTATATAGAAACTCTTTGGGGCCGTGGATATATAATTAAAGACCCTACAGAACCAGAAGTAGAATAGTTTTAGTAAGATAATATAGTAGAGTTATGAAAAGAATTTTTCTAATGAGACACTCAAAAGCTGGTCAAACAGCGAAGCATATGCTGAGTGACCATGAAAGAGCGCTTACGAAAAAGGGCGAAGAACTATGCGAGAAAATCGCCTCATATTTCAATAATTTCTACAAAGATAGCCCTCCACAGCTGATAATTGTCTCATCGGCAACTAGGGCAAAACAAACCGCAGCTTTGTTTAATAAATATTTTGTTAAAGATGACATTAAAATTGTTACCTCACAAGAATTATACATGGTCAAAAGTAACGAGGAAATAATTAGCCTAATCAATGAGATTTCTGATGACTATAGCTCAGTTCTTATCGTTGGTCATAATCCCGGCTTACAACAATTTGCACTAGATTTCGCAACCGAGGGTGATAAAAAGAAATTCCGCGAAATGCGATCTAACTTTGCCCCAGGTTCATTTGCAACATTTAA
>CAYGRX010000215.1:0-2645 GCA_964352365.1 uncultured Rickettsiales bacterium | reverse complement strand
AGCCTCATCATTTCATCCATACGCTCATCAGTTAGGTAATTAGGTTTTAACCCTAAATCCAAAAGACCCGTGTGTTTAGGGTTATAATAATGGCTTTCCAATTCTTTCCTAGGATTTTCAATTGATTTGATTTCCACATTAATGCCCAAACGCTTGCCAGAAGCTTGAACCATTTCAGCAATTTTGTTAACACTGAATGTTTCTACAAATTGATTAAAAATTCTAAGCTCTCCTTTGTCTGCAGGAGTTTCTAAGGATAGTTTAATGCATTGCAAAGTGTCTTTAATATCTAAGTAGCCACGTGTTTGACCACCTTTACCATAAACAGTAAGAGGATAACCTGCAACTGCCTGAACTAAAAATCTGTTTATTACTGTTCCGAAAATTTCATCATAATTTAGAAATGGATATAATTCCTCACAGCCTTTATTTTCATCAGTTTCAAACCCATAAACAGGCCCTTGCATTAAGTCTGTAACTCTTAAACCCCAAGTTCTAACATAAAACCACAATAGGTCCGTATCCATAACTTTGGTTGTGTGATATAGGCTGCCTGCTTGCCTAGGAAACAAGAACTTTTGCTCTCTATCATTATGTTTTACATTAAGCCAACCTTCTTCTATATCAATATTTGGAGTTCCATATTCCCCCATAGTTCCAAGCTTAACAATATGGCATTCAGGGTTAAATTCCTTAACTGCAAGAATAACATTCTGTGTTGCTATGAGATTGTTTTGCAGTGTTAAAGCTGCAGCCTTTCTATCTTTCATAGAATATGGTGCTGAAGGCTGCTCTGCATAATGAACAACAACGTCTGGTTCATGCGTTTCAAAAATATGGGCTACAAAATCCCAATCACAAAGATCACCAATTTCAACAGCAACTTCTTTACCTGATTTTTCTTTCCAAATTCTAACTCTTTCATGTAAGTTAGGAACTTCGTATAAAGGCTGAACATCTTCATCTCTAGAAAGATTACGTCTTAAATAATTATCAACTGCAATAACATCATGCCCTTCAGCACTCAAATTCATGACTGTAGGCCAACCTAAATAGCCATCACCACCTAAAACTAAAACTTTCATATAACTCTCAAATTTTTTATCTTTTTAATTTAAATGTAATATTTTGTCTATAATTTATAATGTTAAATGGTTAAATTACAGCTGTCTTTCCGGAAGAAATTTAGATAAAAATCTGAAATATGAATATTTGCTATCCTGAAGGTATCTTTTTGGGTTTCTTTTAAATTTTCTCCATAGTCTTTTAACTTGAAATTCAGTTTCAAGTTTATTTTTACCAAGTAACTCTGCCTGAGCCTTAAGGGTCGCTATATATAGTTCCAGATTCTCTTTTTTATGAAAATACTCAGATTTCAAATTTTTATTATCAATTTTATAAAAGTCCTGGTCCAGTAAGTTAGATTTTATTTTAAGTAACTTCATTAATTTTTTTGCTTGATTCTCTAAGTCAATAATGTCATCCGATAAAGTTTTTTCTATTAAACTTAATTCGCGATTTCGATTAATATTTGATTTAATTTTAGTCAATTTTCACCTCAGCTAAATTTGCTTCTATTGGTTTATCTTGATCTGTCAATTTATCAAACTCTATACTCCATGTATGAGAATTTGAATCAACATCTCTACATACTATGAAGTTATAAGGATCTGTTTTTGCTAATCGTGCATTTGCAGAATATTTTCTCAAAGTTTCTAAGTATAATGAATCACTGGATGCAAGACTATTTAAAGGAATTTTATTATTCTTAATAAGATTATTTTTGATGCAAAATGTGGCACCACTAATATTTCTATTACCTTCTGAACCTTTTGTTGTTTGCTGACAAGCATCATAACTTCTATAGTATGAATGATTATTAGCACCTTTTCTAATATAGATATCATCTTTCTCAGATGATTTTATATATCTAAAATCTTTGCCCCATAAATCCAAATCATCTGCTTTTAAATAAAGCATAAGGTCTGATATATAATTTTCACCATATATATCATCATCATCAAACCTAAAAACATAATCTTCCTCAAAATTTTTAGCTACATATGATAAAACACACCCTGCTTTTTCATCTTGTGGAATATGTAATAAATTAACTTTTTTACTATTATCTATGATTTTCTTAACCTGTTCAAAATCTTTTTGGCCACCGTTAAAACCTATTGATAGAGACTTATTTTCATAATTTTGCTTTTCAAATTGGTTTAAAATATGACCAATATTATCTGGTCTCATGGTTGGAGAAATAACGAGAACTGAATTATTTTTGGTTTTCGATATATTTTTAAAACTTATAACACTACAAATTTCTTTAAGCCTATTTTCAAAACAATCATGTTTAAATACCTCACGCCAATTTTGATGTGTTTTTTGAGAGATTTCAGATTCTAAATCCAATGAGTCTTTTAAAATTTTATTTATGTTCTCATGGTTGTCAGAGAAGTATACTAACTCACTAAAATTATAGTCATCAGGTCTTTTCTCTGCATTAATACTAAAACATCTACATGCTGCATTTTCTACTATCTGCCATGCTGTCTCAGTTCTGCTGCTCAATTTTTCTCCAGCATTTATTATAGCATAAGAACTTTTTAATATTTCAGGTAATAATCTATGAGATATTTTCC
>CAYGRX010000214.1:0-2653 GCA_964352365.1 uncultured Rickettsiales bacterium | reverse complement strand
CATTTTATCCATTTCCTCTTTCACAAGGTCACGTACAATTCTTTTTATATCATTATTATTTGAATTTGGAGTAATAAAATTGTTATTATTTTTTTCTCTCATAGATTTTGACTGAGGCTCTTCATCAATAACAATTCGAATAATGCTTCTAATAGCCTCAGACCTAGACTTCATTCCATTTTTGGCCTTCCAAGCATCTATTTTTTCTACATCTTCACTAGATAATTGAAGGTGTAAATTTTTGAAAATATCATCCATAAGTTTAAAATATACATAAAATATACAAAATATGTTGTTTTTTAATACAAACTTTGTATATTTTTAAATTAATAATATAAATTTATAGCATTATTTATGGCTGAATCTAATAATTTTTTGCTTAATAAAGCAATCGGTGAGAGAATTAGAAAAATTAGGAAACTACAAGGCATGAGTTTGGCCTCTATATCTAGTTCTGTCGGGGTTAGTGCTCAACAATTTCAGAAGTATGAAACTGGCCGCAACAAGATAAGTATAAATAAATTATTAGAAATTTCTCAACTTTTAGATGTTTCTTTAAATAATCTAATTGGAATTGATAAAATTAATAAAGAGTTTGAGATGATAAATGATAAAAACTTAAGAAAACTCATTAGAAATTATAATGCATTAAAATCTAGCAAGTTAAAGCAACTACTAGTTTTTAATTCTAGAGTTCTGGTTGAAGAACTAAATTAGTTTATCTATATAATTGTATGCCACTATGGCCAAATTAAAAACCAACCTAACCTAAGAATCTATTTGCTATCTCAGCATATAAAGGTACGCCTAATATCAAGTTAAACGGGAAGGTAATACAAAGCGATAACGTTATGTAATAAGCTGGGTTAGCTTCTGGCAGGGCCAGTTTCATTGCGGCTGGAACTGCGATATATGAGGCGCTTGCACATAACACAGAAAGTAATGTTGCAGTACCAACATCAAACTGTAATAATATTGAAGTTGCAAGACCTAAAGCGGCACCAATTAAAGGCATTAATATGCCAAATAAGATTGTCATAAATGAGAAATTAGTTACATTCTTAATTTCCTTTGAGGCAACAAGACCTAACTCTAGTAAAAATAAGCATAAAATACCATAAAAAGGATCTATCAGATATGGCTTAATAGTTTCCTTTCCTTCAACATTCATCGTCATACCGATAACTAAGCCACCAATTAGAAGTACTATGCTACCGTTTAAAAATACTTCTCTGAGTAGTTTTGAAGAAAGCAATTTTTCTTTTTTATTGCTGTCAATTCTCTTGCTTCTTTTAGCTAAATATAAACCTGTTAAAATTGCTGGGCTTTCCATAACAGCTAGTAATGTAACTAAGTATCCTGCAAAAAATATTCCATTATTAGTTAAATAACCCATGGCAAAACTGAATGTTACTGCACTAACTGAGCCATAGTGGGCTGCAACTGCTGCGGCATTAAGCCTATCTATTCCACTCATTTTTCTGAGTAAGCAATATGCAATAAATGGTATTAAAAACCCAAGAACGATACCTGCCATAAGCACAAGAAACACTTCAGAAAATGGTGCTTTTGTACTGTGAAGTTCCATTCCCCCTTTTAAGCCAATAGCAAGCATAAGGTAAATTGCTAGTGTTTTTGTGAAGGCTGCTGGAAGTTCAAGGTCTGATTTAAAAAACCCTGCCAACAGACCAAGAATGAATAATTGAATATAAGGTGAAGTTAATATCTGTATTATAAGATCTGACATAAAAAACCCTTTTTAGTTAATATTTGAATTTAGTTGAATATCATTAAAAGTTTTTCTTCAAAAAAGCTAATATAAATCATCATCATTGTAGATAAACTTAAACCTACAAACAGAAGTCCGACATATATCTGCACTGGTAAAAGTACAAAGAAAACTTGCATGGATGGCATTAAGCGACCCGTTAAACCTGCGGCAAGATACAACATTAAGCCTGCAATTATCATTGGTGTGGATATTCTAAAAGCGACTAGAAAAGATTCCCCAAATGTTTGGTAGGTAGTTTGAGCGAAGCTATCAAAGGGCAAGCTTGCACCAGCTTCAAAAGTTTCATAACTATTTTTTAATCCTAAAAAGACTATTTCGTGTAAGCCTGCAGTTAAAAATAAAGTTATTCCAATTACCGATAGAAAACCACCAATAACTGAACCTTGAGTACTTTGGTTTGCATCAAATAATGTTGCCGTTGACAAGCCTGTCATGAAGGCAATTTTCATACCAGTAATGTGCAGAATAGATTGTATAATCCTCATTAACAATCCAATAAAAATTCCTATGGTTACTTCACCAATTAAAACCAGAACTATCTTAATAAAATCTTCTGGAACTGGTGGGAAGTTAACTGAAACCAAAGGAAATATAATTAAAGAGGTGGTAAGAGCTAAGGCTAATCTTGCGCGAACCGTTACATAGGATTCACCAAAACCAGGGATAAATAGAAATATCGCACCGATTCTACTAAAAATAATAGCATAGTGAAAAATTATATTATTGGTTAATTCTGCAAGCATTTATACCCTGTTATATGCGTTGCTATTTTTCGTCAAAACTAGCTTGTAAAGTTTTCTGCGTAAGATTGAATTTTAATTTTCTTCGTCTTAGGTTCAATCACTTTGAAGTCTATAGAAT
>CAYGRX010000213.1:0-2684 GCA_964352365.1 uncultured Rickettsiales bacterium | reverse complement strand
TAATTTGTTCAAATAGAGTAGGGGCATCATTAAAGTAGAAAACCCAAGCGCCACCTGTCATCAAACCAATTAATAACCAAATTAAATGCGTTAAGCCTTTCTTCCAAATTTTTTCAAAATTCCATTTTTGTTTATCAAGCTTCATGCGCTTGTTTCTATCACCTTGAACAATACGCTCAACCCAAACAAAAAAGTCTGTCCAGATGGTTTGGAAGCATAAATAACCACACCAAACACGCCCAAATAATGAGGTAATAAAAAACAGTCCAATCGCCGCCAGAATTAATATTCCAGTAAGGTAGTAAACCTCTTGTGGCCATATTTCAAAAAAGAAAAAGTAAGCTTTGCTATTATGCATATCAATCAGAATAGCTTGGTCGGGTGCATGTTCGCCTCTATTCCAACGAATCCAAGGTGCAAAATAATAAACCAGTAATGCAATTATTGTAATAACCCATTTTATTTTGCGAAAAGTTCCCCATACTCTTTGTGGATAAATCTTCTTCTTTTTTTCAAAATATGTAATTACTGGTGCTGTCATTAAATATGCTACTCTCCTCCGCCTAGTGAATGAACATAAATAGTAAGCATCTTAATGGTTTCATCATCAAGCCTACCTTGCCAAGCTGGCATCATGCCCATTCTAGCATTGAATATCATGCTCATAATGTCTTTTTTAGTGCCGCCCCGAAGCCAGATTGCATCATTAAGTGCAGGTGCTCCAAATTCTTTATTTCCTGCACCTTTAGCACCATGACAGGATACACAATTCTCAGCAAAAGATTCTTCACCTAACTGCCATTTTTTAGATTCCTCAAAACTTCCAGCCTCTTTTGATAATGTTAAAACATACTCTGCTAAAGCATCAATTTTCTCTCTACTTAAAATTCCATCTTTACCAAATGCAGGCATAGCGGAGAAATGTGTGTTATCATCTTTAGAGCGTACACCATGTTGAATAGTTGCGTAAATTTCATCTAAAGAACCACCCCAAAGCCAGTCATCATCATTAAGGTTTGGGTATATTAATGCGCCAGCTGCTCCAGTTCCGTGGCAAGTTGCACAATTATCTTTAAATACAGATGCGCCACCCTTCATAGCGAATTCATATAATACTGCATCTAGCTTTATTTCTTGCAATGATTTACCCTTCAAGTTTTCAACATTATCAAACTTACGAACTAAAATTTCTTCTTGTTCTGCTGCAAGTTTTTTATGCTGTGTCCAGCCCCATATGCCTTTAGTATGACCTTCAATTGTTGGCCAAGCTGGGTAAACTACCCAATAACCAACAGACCAAATTATTGTTATAATAAAAACCCAAAGCCACCATCTAGGAAGCGGGTTGTTTAACTCTTTTAATCCGTCCCACTCATGTCCAGTAGTTTCAACACCAGTTGCTTTATCTATCTCTACATTTTTTGTAGTTTTATTATTTTTAATTTTATCACTCATATTTTTACACCCTCCAGAACAATTTCCACTACATGATTTTTCTTTTTTATCATCGCACATATTATTCCTCTTTATTTTCTGGTTCTTTTAGTGGAATCTTACCAAAATCTTCCATTTCATTCTTCTTGCTTGGTCTGTAAACATAAAATAGAACTCCGAGAAACACACAGAAGAAGAAAATTAGCCCAATGATTGTAGTTGTGTTATCAACTTGATTTAACATTATTTTTCCCCCTTATTTATTTCTGAATTTCTAAATTGTTTTTCATTTTCTACATCTACTGTGTTTTGCAAGCTTGCTTCATATTCATTGAAGTCAACCAACGTTCCTAGCATTTGCAGATATGCGATTATAGCATCAAGTTCTGATACAAATTCTTTGTTACCATCAAAATCTCGAGCATTAACCTTATTACCGTATCTTTCAGTTAGTCCATCAAGGTTAGCGGAGTCTTCTCTAGCTTGAGCCATTGCATCATTATAGGCATTTTCAATTTGCTCTTGAGTGTAAGGAACTCCAGTAATTTGCAATGCCTTCATGTGTTTTGCAATCTCATTAAGGCTTACACCTTTTTCAGCCATGAAAGCATATGCTGGCATTATAGATTCTGGCACTAAGTTACGAGGGTTTATCATATGTTGAACGTGCCATTCATCTGAGTATTTTCCACCAACACGAGCTAAGTCAGGGCCTGTACGTTTTGAACCCCATTGGAATGGGTGATCATACATACTTTCTGCTGCAAGTGAGTAGTGACCGTATCTTTCAACTTCATCACGAAGCGGTCGTATTTGCTGAGAGTGGCAGCTATAGCAACCTTCACGTAGGAATATTTCACGTCCAGCTAGCTCTAGGGGAGTGTATGGACGCATACCTTTAACTTTTTCAATTGTTTGCTCAACCCTGAACAGGGGAACAATTTCAATTAAGCCACCAATTGAAATTACAATAATAACCAATACTAGCATTAGCATTGAGTTCTTCTCTATTTTACTGTGTTTATCTAGCATTATACTGCCTCCAAGTTATTTTTATTACCATCAGTGTCAAAATCACATTTTACAGTTTTAATTAGGTTATAGACCATTAGTAACATGCCACCAAGATATAGCAGTCCGCCCAAAGTGCGTATTAAGTAGTAAGGGTGCATTGCCATTACTGTTTCAACAAATGAATATTGTAAGAAGCCCATATCAGTATAGCTCCTCCACATTAAACCTTGCATAAT
>CAYGRX010000212.1:0-2692 GCA_964352365.1 uncultured Rickettsiales bacterium | reverse complement strand
TTGCTGGAGTTGGCCTATTACAGAATAGCCCCGCTGTTGTAATTGGCGCCATGGTAGTTGCGCCCTTGCTTGGCCCCAATCTAGCTTTTGCTTTAAGTACTGCAATTGCAGATTTTGAATTATCTAGAAAGGCAATAATTACAAATTTAGCAGGCTTATCATTTGCAGTTTCTATATCCACCGTAATGGGGATTATTCTAAATGTAGACATAAATAACGCTGAAATTATGTCCCGTACCGAAGTTAATATGGAGGCAATTTTTCTTGCATTAGCAAGTGGAGGAGCTGGAGTTCTTTCCTTAACTGCTGGTGTGAGTAGTGTTTTGGTTGGGGTTATGGTGGCAGTTGCCTTGCTTCCGCCAACGGTTGTTTTCGGCCTTATGCTAGGTAGCGCAAACTACCAACTTGCAATTGGTGCAATCTTACTTTTATTTGTAAATGTTGTTTGTATAAACCTATCTGCAAATTTAGTTTTCTTGTTTAAAGGTATTGCTCCAAAAACTTGGTATAAAAAACAAAAAGCTAGAAAAAAGATGATTGCATATATGTCCTTTTGGTTAATTATGCTAATAACTCTCACTATATTGATTTATTTCAAAAACGAGTATCTTATAAATTAAACACTTAAAATAATTGACTAAAAAAATATGGCTGAATTTATATTTGAAATATTCTCTGAAGAAATTCCTGCGAGAATGCAGTTAAACGCAATTAATGATTTACAAAAAAAGTTTGAAGAAAAACTGCAAGGTTTAAGCATTTTTTACAAATCTTTGCATAGCTATGTCACCCCTCGTAGAATGACTATTTGCGCCGATGGACTGTCACTAACTCAGGAAGATAGCGTACAAGAACGTAAAGGCCCGAAAGTTGATGCACCACAGCAAGCATTAGAAGGTTTTTTAAGATCCACAGGTTTACGCCAAGAGCAATTGACACAAAAATCCACTCCAAAAGGTAACTTTTATTTTGCTATTATTAGGGACAAGGGCAAACCAACAAAGGAAATCTTAAAGGATATAACAGAAGAGATTTTGCAAAATTTTGTCTGGCCAAAATCTATGAGATGGGGAACATCACAAATTAAATGGGTTAGACCAATACAAAATATTGCATGTGTTTTTGGTGGTGAGATTTTACCTGTTGAATTCGGACATATAAAAGCTAACAACATTACATATGGCCATAGGTTCATGCATAGAGGGGAAATAAAAATCTCTAACTTTGCCAGTTACAAGAATGATTTGAGACAAGCCAGCGTAGCACTAGACCACAAAGCTAGAAAAGAACAGATTTTAAGTGAGGCTAATCTTATTGCAAATGATAATGGCCTTGAACTTATTGCAGATGACGGCTTGGTTAATGAAGTAACTGGCTTGGTTGAATGGCCAGTAACAATGCTTGGCACTATTGATAAAGAATTTATGACTTTGCCTGATGAGGCACTAATTAAAACAATCAAAATAAATCAAAAATATTTCTGCACTCAAGATAAAAAAGGCAAGCTTGCGCCCTATTTCATTTTTGTTTCCAACATGGATAGCACTGATGGCGGCCGCGCAATAATTGAAGGCAACCAAAGAGTTTTAAAAGCCAGGCTTTCCGATGCTGTTTTCTTTTATAATTTGGATAAAAAGAAAGGCTTAAAAAACTTTGTACCAAAACTTGGCGATGTTATTTTTCATAAAAAAGTTGGTAATGTTTTAGAACGAGTTGAAAGAATAACTAAAATCTCAGAGGAGATTGCAAATAAAATTGATCCTAATTTAAAGAAAAAAACAATTCAAGCGGCAGAGCTTTGCAAAGCTGATTTGGTTAGTGAGATGGTAAATGAAATACCAGACCTACAAGGGATTATGGGTTATTATTATGCATTAGAAGCAAAGTTTGATGTTGATGTTGCTGAAGCAATCCGCGACCATTATGCACCAGCAGGCCCTAATGATAGAATACCAAGTGAGGGTGTACCTAGTATAATTGCTATAGCAGATAAAATTGACGCCCTTGCTTCACTTTTTGCAGCAGGTGAGCGTGCAACAGGTTCAAAAGATCCCTTTGCATTAAAACGTGCGGCATTAGGAATAATCAGAATAATTATTGAGAATGATATTAAATTACCATTATTACCTATAATCAAAAAGGCGATAAAGCTTCTGCCATCTCATCTACTTAAAAATGTCAATAAAGATGACTTGAGAGATGAATTGAATGAGTTCTTTTGTGATAGAATTAAATATCAGCTAAAATCTTCAGGCAATGAAGCAAATATAATTTCTGCAGTGTTAAGCATGGATGAAGATTTGGACATTTTATCAATCAAAAACAAGGCCTATATTTTAGGTGAGTTTGAAAAGAGTGATGAGGGTACAGCCGCAATTGATGCTTATAAGAGAGCAAGTAATATTTTGGTTATTGAAGAGAAAAAAGAAGGTAAAAATTTCTCTCCCAAACCAAATAAAGCTATGTTAGAAAACAAATCAGAAATCGCATTGTTTGATAGGCTTGAAAAAGTAAAAACTAGTATTTTGACAGACTTGAAAAAAGGTGAGTTTGCATACCCTCTTGATAGCCTAACAAAATTGACTAACTCAATAAATAATTTTTATGATAATAGCCAAATCAATACTGATGATCCTAAAATTAGAGACAATAGATTAAAGCTTTCCAGTTTAGTGGTTAGCTGCTTCAATGT
>CAYGRX010000211.1:0-2705 GCA_964352365.1 uncultured Rickettsiales bacterium | reverse complement strand
CAACCTACCAACAAACTCTTGAATCAATCCAAACTTCACAAGATCTGCTGGCTCCATTTGACGGAAAGAATCAGTGATTTTTACATCTTCCTTTGCACGCACATTTGCTTCAAAACCCATAGATGATTTATTTGTTCTATCAGCAATAACTTTTTCTATACCTGCAAACGAACCACCACAAATAAATAGAATGCCAGAAGTATCCACTTGTAAGAATTCTTGCTGAGGGTGTTTTCTTCCCCCCTGAGGAGGAACAGAAGCTGTAGTACCCTCAAGAATTTTAAGCAATGCTTGCTGAACGCCCTCACCTGATACATCTCTTGTTATAGATGGGTTTTCAGCCTTACGAGAAATTTTATCCACCTCATCAATATAAACAATACCACGCTGAGCCTTTTCAACATTATAGTCAGCTGATTGCAAAAGCCTCAGAATGATGTTCTCTACATCTTCACCAACATAACCAGCCTCAGTAAGAGTTGTGGCATCCGCCATAGTGAAAGGTACATCTAAAATACGCGCTAATGTTTGCGCTAACAAAGTTTTACCACAACCAGTAGGGCCAACTAGAAGAATATTAGACTTTGCTAGTTCGGGCTCACTACCACCTTTTTCTATATAATCCACACGCTTATAGTGGTTATGAACTGCCACAGACAGAACTTTTTTTGCAGTTTCTTGACCTATAACATAGTCATCAAGAACTTTTTTAATAGAGCTAGGGTTTGGAATTCCACCATCGCCATCAAGCGAGAGTGAAGCCTTAGATTCCTCACGGATTATATCAAGGCAAAGCTCAACACATTCATTACAAATAAACACAGTTGGGCCAGCAATCAACTTCTTCACTTCATGTTGTGACTTTCCACAAAATGAGCAATATAAAGTACCGTTATCCTTCTCTTTGTTATCTTCAGACATAGATTTCTAACTTAATTAATTATTTAAACTTAATTTCAACCATAAGGCATTTTGATGATTTAAGTAAAAAACAAATAGTTCCTACTTATTAGTTTTACTTTTTTCACCTTCGGTAGTTGGCCTTTTTGTAACAATAGTATCAATTAGGCCAAATTTCTTAGCCTTTTCAGCATCCATAAAATTATCACGCTCCATAGCCTTCTCAACAACAGAAAGTTTTTGACCAGTGTGATCAACATACATTTGATTAAGACGTTTTCTAAGCTCTAAAATTTCACGTGTATGAATCTCTATATCTGTTGCCTGACCAGAATAGCCACCTGAAGGTTGATGAATCATTACCCTTGCATTAGGCAAACAATATCTTTTACCTTTATGACCAGCAGTTAGAAGAAGTGAGCCCATAGAGCAGGCTTGCCCCAAACAAATTGTGGCAACATCTGGCTTAATATACTGCATAGTGTCGTACATTGCCAAGCCAGATGTAACAACCCCACCTGGAGAATTAATATACATCATTATATCTTTATTTGGATTCTCAGATTCCAAAAATAGTAGCTGAGCAACAGTTAAAGATGACATGCCATCATGAACTTGGCCATTAATAAAAATGATCCTTTCACGTAGCAACCTTGAATAAATATCAAAGGCCCTTTCACCACGGCCATCATTCTCAATAACCATTGGAACTAAGTTTCCAGTTTCAGTAGCTAGGTTAATATTGTCTTCAACTAAATTGTTAAATCTATTGCTCATATATAATTACTTCTTTGTTGTTTTCTTTTTTGCAGTTGATTTTTTATCACCAGACTTTGCAACCTTCTTTTTAGAAGCAGGCTTGTTTTTCACAGAAGAAGTTTCTTCCTTGTTGCTTTCAAGTACCAATTCACGTATTTCAGAAAATGGCTTTTTATCAATTTTTACCTTTCCCTTTTCTAGAATCAGATCAACAACCTTCTCTTCAATAACCGGCCCCTTCAACATATCTTGTTGCTTAGGATTATTTTTAAAATATTCAAACACTTGCATCTCTTGACCTGGGAATTTTCTAGCCTCATCAACGATAGCCTTATTTATATCTTCTTGAGTCACTTTAACACCATGGCTAGAAGCAATTTCAGTAACAAGAAGCCCAAGCTTAACCCTTCTATGAGCCAAATAACCATACTCGCTTTCTATTTCTTCAGAAGACTGATGATTATGAGAGTCATCATTACAAGACTCTGGATCATGACCACCGTTAAGCTGCTGAACAATTGCGTTCATCTCTTGCTTAACCATAGTTTCAGGAAGATCGAAGTTATAACCTTCATCAAGAATATCAAACAACGCTTTTTTAACCAAAACTCTCGCCATATTAGCTCCATCATTCTCAACTTGAGTAGCAATCATTTGCCTAAGCTTCTCAAGATTTTCAAAGCCAATTTTCTTAGCAAATTCATCAGTCGCCTCAGCTTTTCCAGCCTCTTGGACCTCATGAACTTTAATTTCAAAAACAGCCTCTTTACCCTTTAGCTCTTCAGAGTGGTATTCATCAGGGAACTTAACATTAACCTTCGTTTCATCACCAGCTTTTACACCAACTAATTGCTCTTCAAAGCCAGGTATGAATGAATTTGAACCAAGCTCCAATTGATGCCCTTGAGCTTCACCACCTACAAAAGCCTCTTCACCAACAAAGCCCTTAAAGTCAATTAAAACAGAATCTCCATTTTTTGCTTTTCTATCAACCTTTTTAAAGTCTTTTTGTGATGAAAGTAAGTTTTCTTGAAGCTCATCAATAT
>CAYGRX010000210.1:0-2709 GCA_964352365.1 uncultured Rickettsiales bacterium | reverse complement strand
AGCTTGTTCAAGACCAATAAAGGCTGAGATTAACATAAATAATGTTGATTTTGGTAAGTGGAAATTCGTTATTAAACAATCTGCTATTTTGAAGGTGTAGCCAGGATATATAAAAATATCAGTCTCGTTGCAATTAGGCACTACATATCCATTTTTATTTGATGACTCTAAAGCCCTTAGTGATGTTGTGCCTACACAAATTACCCTACCTCCAGACTTTATCGCAGAGTTTATAATTTCTGAATTTTGAGCATCTATTTCATAATATTCACTGTGCATCTTGTGTGTCTTAACGTCGTCAACACGAACTGGTAAAAAAGTTCCTGCCCCAACATGTAAAGTAACTTCTGCCTTATGAACGCCTTTTCGCTCTAACTTATCTATTATATCCTCATTAAAGTGTAATCCTGCGGTAGGCGCTGCTACTGCGCCATATTTTTTTGCATATACAGTTTGGTATGTACTATCATCTGTGCAATCTGCCTTTCTTTTTTTCTCAATATAGGGAGGGAGTGGCATTGAACCTTTGCTATCCAGTATTTTAAATAGCTTAGTTTTAGAGCAATCAAAATCTAATGTGATTATGCCACTATCATCTTTATCAAGGATATTAGCTTGCAAAGAATGTTCCACGTGAAACATTCTTCCTATTTTAAAGTGCTTACCAGGTCTAGCTAGTATCTGCCATTTATTGCCAGTTTCTTCACTAAGGTGTTTAAGTAAAGTTATTTCAACAGTTTTTTCTTCAACCTTACCTTCAATTCTTGCTTTAATAACTTTTGTATTATTAAAAACTAAAACATCATTTTTGTTTACTATGTTTATTATGTCTGTAAATATTTTGTGAGAAATTTCAGAGTTACTATTAATATGTAAAAGCTTAGAACCTGATCTGTTCTCTAATGGCTTAAGTGCAATTAATTCTTCTGGTAATTCAAAGTCAAAGTCTTTTATATTCATTTCTTAAATTACATTTTGTAAAATTTAGATGTTTTTTAGAAGCCCATTCCTTTTGCCTTCTTCTTACTTCTGCCACGTGACCTACTAATCTGCTTAGATTTGCTTTGCAACCTTGCATGAATTCTTGATGCTTGTACCATAATTGCCTGTGCTCCTTGCTTTGCTTGTTGGCCTTTCCGCCCTATCTTACTGCCTAGATCTTCGTCTAATCCTTCGTTGGCAGAAACCCCACCTTCTTCTGATGCGGCGTTCATACCATTCTCTTCAGCTAAGGCATTGGCTTGATCTTGGTCCATTTTGCCATAAAACAAGCTTTTATCCCTGGCTTGTCTAGCCTTTATCTCTTCCTTTTTATTTTCGGGTTTCTTTGACCAAAATATCAAAATTTACCCCCAGATAAGCCTTCATGTTTATTCTTATTTGGCTTACTTTCAGATGTATTATTAGCTTTGCGTCTAAGTAAGTTTTTTCTTAATTCTTCAGCTAATTTGGTTTTTTTATCGTTTTTATCTGATATCTGCATGATGAAGTATATAATAAAAATTAACTAATTTCAACCCGAAGTTATTATTTACTTAGGTTAGTAAATAAATCTTGAGCGTAAGTAGTTATGTTACCAGCTCCCATAAATAATACTAGGTCTCCTTCTTCGCCCAATTCTAAAAGCTTGCTTTGCAAATCTTCATTATTTACTAGTGCAGTAACATTATTTACATGCTTCTTAACTTCTTTTGCAAGGGCAAATTGATCTACACCATCAATTGGTTTTTCACCAGCAGCATACATCTCAGTTATAACAACTTTATCTGCTTGATTGAAGCATACTGAAAATTCTTCAAATAGACCTTCTAGCCTAGAGTATCTATGTGGTTGCATTATTGCGATCACTTTCCCTTTTTTATCACTCATATATTGCTTTGCCGAATTAAGCGTTGCTTCAATTTCAACGGGGTGGTGGGCATAATCATCAACAAATGTTAAGCCATTTACTTCACCTAAAAATGTAAATCTTCTTTTAACGCCGCAAAAAGTATTAATTGCTTTTATAATAATATCTAACTTGATTCCTATTGCGACACCAACAGCGATTGCAGAAAGTACGTTTGAAATATTATGTAAGCCAAGCCCTGGGAAATTTAGGTCAATCTCAATACGCTCTTTCTCACCAGTTAAATAAGGCGACAAGCTAGCAGTAAAGTTTGTACCATTACCTTGCTGTACAACATTTTTAGCATATACAGATGCACCTTCATCCTTCATTGAGTATGTGTACATCCTTCTGTCTTTTACCTTCTCATAAATCTCTTTAACTTTTTCATGGTCTTTGTTCAAAACTCCGAAGCCATAGAATGGAAGTTTGTCTAAAAATTCCTCAAAAGCATTATATATTCTCGAGACATCTTTCCAGTAATCCATATGCTCGGGGTCGATATTAGTAATTATACCTATGGTTGCAGGAATTTTGATAAATGTTCCGTCACTTTCATCAGCTTCTGCAATAAGCCAATCACCTTTTCCAAGCCTCGCATTAGAGCCATAACTATTAATAATTCCACCATTTATAACTGTAGGCATTAGTTCTGCAGTTTCAAACAAATGAGCTAATATAGATGTAGTAGTAGTTTTGCCATGAGAGCCAGCAACTGCAACGGTTGCCTTTAGCTTCGTTAGTTCAGCTAACATTTCTGAGCGCTTTACTACGGGTAATTTTACTTCTCTTGCTGCGACAATTTCAGGGTTAGTGAATGC
>CAYGRX010000209.1:0-2723 GCA_964352365.1 uncultured Rickettsiales bacterium | reverse complement strand
GATGGAATTCATCCAAATGCAGATGGCGTGGAGCTAATAGCAAAAGATTTAGGCGAATTTTTAATTACTAATTTTTTATCTAAATAAAAAAGTAAGTTAAAATAATATCATTTCTTTATAAAATTTTTACATTTTAAGAATGTAACTTCTATATATTATATACAACTATAGTGTTTATATTCTTATGATAACTAACCATAGGAGAATTAAATGTTAAATCTTTCAATCACATTATTTATAGTTGCAATTATAGCTGCAATTTTTGGTTTTGGTGGCATCGCAGGTGCTGCTACTGAAATAGCAGTATTATTATTCTGGATATTCGTAGTTCTATTTGTGATATCTTTTGTAGTTAACCTATTAAAGGGTAAAGAACCTAAATTATAATTAATATATAATCGCGATATTCAGAGCCCAATATTTTAACAATATTGGGCTTTTCTTTTGCAGATTTAAAGACAGTTAGCTTTAGTCTTTTTTAATGTTTTCATGCGCCACTATACCACCTGCAGCACCAGCACCAGCAACTGCCAAAGTATAACAAGCCGTCAAGCTTTGTGATAAAATTATTAAAAGACTAAGTGTTAATAGTTTTTTCATTTTCTTTCTCTTGTTAATATAATTTATTTATAATTCACAGCTTGGCTTATAGCAAATTTTACACTCAAACTAAATAATTAATATACAAACTTCTTATAAGAAAATCATAATTTTATACAATCTTTATAACTTCTGCCAGTTCATATAATAGAACTTTTATTAACAGTAATAGATATATAAGGGTGTCATTATTTAATAATTTAAACGGAGAAAAAAAATGGCTAATTCTAAAGATATTAAGAAAATTGATGATACCAATTATGAAGCTGAAATTAACGAGCTTAAGAAAAACATAGTTGAGCTAAAAACAGTTGTTGAAGGACAAGCAAAAGAGACCGCTGGAAAAGTAAAAAAAGAAACAGCTAACATAACTTCAACATTAAAAACAGTTGCTAATGATTTGGGATCAAATATTGGAGAGATCTTTGAAGGTAGTAAGGAAACTTTTTCTGAAAATGCCAACAAAGTTAGTAACAAGATAGCAAAAAATCCACTTAAAAGTGCAGCAATAGCCGCTGGTATTGGGGCAGCTGTAGCTTTAATTTTAAAGAAGTAATATTACTATGCTTATTACCCAATTACTAGGGTTGCTTAGCGCCTGCAAGGCTAAAAAAATAATTGCAGATTATGAGAATAAGTTGCTGACTAATTTAATCATCGGTTTGTTAGTCAGCCTACTCACATTTACTGCAATATTGCTTTCAGGAAGCTTCTTATATGAGTTGCTACTAATTGAAAACTTTAGCTCACTAGAGTCAAAAGCTATCATTGTGCTATCAACACTACTTCTAATCTCCCTAATATTATTTTTTCACAAGAAAGGAGGAGAAAAAAAGAACTGTCCTGACTTTCAGATTGAAGAAATAATTGGTGAATTTATTAAAGGATTCGAGAGCAGAAAAGATAAAGATAACGGAGAAACTTTAAATGAAAAGTAAACCAAACAAAAAAGAAAAAACATTATATATTATAACCTCATTAATATTGTTTATTTTAGGATCTATTGCCGCTAGTAGCTATGGAGCTGGAACATTAACATCTTATTTAGCGATGGTAGGTGCAATTGTTGTAGCACTAACAATATCTTACATTATGCTTAAATTATTATTTGGCTCTAAAATTAACTCAGATGGTAATGATTTAAAATTTGATGAGTTAGCGGCAGACCAAAATGAGATAAACAAAAAATATTAGGTAAATAATGGTTGAAATTAAATCTAAAATTTTAGTAGTTGATGATGAAGCTCCTATAAGAAAAATGCTCAAAGTTATTATCGAGGCAGGTGGCTACAAGTTTGAACCTTCTGAGAAGGGAACTGAGGCAGTTAGACTAGCTTCATCTTTAAAACCAGATTTGATTATATTAGATTTAGGCCTTCCAGACATTGATGGTTTAGAGGTTATACCTCAAATTAGACAATGGGCAAATATGCCAATTATTGTTGTTTCCGCTCGCGATGAAGATGATACCATTGCAAAAGCTTTGGATTTGGGCGCAGACGATTACGTAACCAAACCATTCTCAACAGAGATATTACTTGCTAGAATAAGGGCAAACTTACGCAAGTCCGCACGGGAAGAAAGTGGAACCCCTAAAATAGGTAATGGGGGAATATACATGGATTTAATTAGACATGAGGTTACATTAGACGGAAAAGCTGTTAAATTATCACCCAAAGAATATGACCTACTTAAATATTTTTTAAATAACATAGGAAAAATGTTAACACACAGGCAAATATTAAAAGATGTCTGGGGACCTGCTCAAGCTGATGATTCTCAATATTTAAGAGTTTACACTGGTCAATTACGCAAAAAAATAGAAACCGATTTAGATAACCCTAAATATATTTTAACCGAACCAGGAATTGGCTATAGAATGGAAAAAATATAATAATTCATCTTTATAGTTTTTTTATACTTTAAGCTTTATAAACAATCGAACCTTTATCTCCATTTTAGTAGTTTATTCTTGTTAACTAAGGAGAAAAGGAAATGTCCATTCAATCATTACAAGTTACAGAAGAATTAAATGCTAAAATAGGCATTGAAACAGAAGGAAAAAAGGAAGTCGCCGAAAAACTTTCAGAGCAGTTAGCAACTACATACACACTATATTTAAA
>CAYGRX010000208.1:0-2729 GCA_964352365.1 uncultured Rickettsiales bacterium | reverse complement strand
GTTAGTTATGCATTGATTTATCTTTTAATGCTCTAAAATCTTTAATTATGGCGAGAGCCCCACCGTGCAGATTGCACGTAAAAAGTATATTTTTTTAAAAAATCAAAAACAAAATTTATGTACGTTGACAAAAATCAAGGTTGGTTCGCATGGCAGAAGATTCTTAATACGGCCGAAAATGAAATTCGCAAGCATTTAAATAATGCGAAGCAACTTTCCGCAGTAGAAAAGAGAGAGCTGGAATCTTATGCTGAACTTTCGTCTCTTCGAGACAATTACCCCATGACTATGGAGGATAAATTGCAAGTAGCTTTCGAGGAAGCTAAGGGCAAGAAAATGTCACTGCAGGATTACCTGAATAGCTCACACGGGAAAAATCATTTCCCAGAGGTATGTGAGGCTGTTAGCGAGGGTACGCTAAGTCTTTAGTACATTTTGCGGCTGAGTAACGTAAAGCAACGATTACTTGGCTTGAGTAAATAAAGAAGTCTATAATTCCCTCGTGGGGATTATAGGCTTTTTTGCTTTTTAGAGTTAAGTTTTTTAATACCTAACTCGTTCTCTCGAATTCGCCAGCTTTTAACCTTGTGGTATAGCTCTTAACTTCTTTGCTTAACACGCCGCTTAATAAGTATAAGCCTATCAAGTTTGGTATTGCCATTGAAAGTAGTAGCAAGTCTGAGAGTTCCACCACAATATCTAGGCTGATTATTCCGCCCAAGAATGTCATACAACAGAAAAATAATTTATATAATGGTTGGCTTTTTTCGCCAAATAGATAAGCGAATGCTTTTGCACCATAATATCCCCAAGTGAGAATTGTGGAAAATGCGAATAACACAATTGCAAAAGTTAAAATATATGTAAACCAAGTTGATACTGAGCCGAATGCTTGGCTAGTTAAAACCACGCCACTTGCTTCGTTATCAATATAAACACCAGTTATTACAATAACTAAGCCACTCATGAAGCAAACTACAATAGTATCGATAAATGGTTCAATTAATGCCACCACTCCCTCGCGGACTGGTTCAGTTGTTTTTGCCGCCGAGTGAGCCGTTGGTGCTGAACCAATGCCCGCTTCACTAGAAAAAGCTGCACGTTTGAAACCGTTGATAATTGCTCCGATAATTCCGCCAGTTGCTGAATCAATCGCGAATGCATCATTAAATATTGTTGATATTGCCGCCCCTAAAAACTCCACGTTATAAAAAATTATGAACAGACATGAGCTGACATATACTACTGCCATAACAGGAACAATTTTCACTGCCACACTTGCGATTCTTTTAATTCCACCGAATAAAATTGCCGCTACGAAAATTGCGAATGTTAGAGATATAGCCCATTTGTAACCCGCAAGTGGTTCAAACGTAGTTGCTAAAATTTGTGTCGCTTGGTTTGATTGGAACAAGTTTCCACTGGCAAGTGAACCACCAATACAGCAAACGGCAAATATAAAGGCTAAAACCTTACCAAGTTTTGCCAAATTTAATTCCGCTAAACCCTTTGATAGATATTCATATGCGCCACCATTAACTGTGCCATCTTCATTTATTTCACGGTATTTTAAGCCCATAGTTACTTCAGCAAATTTAGTGTTCATCCCTAAGAAGCCAGCAATCATCATCCATAATATTGCACCGGGGCCACCAACAGCAACTGCTACTGCAACACCAGCAATGTTACCAAGGCCAACTGTTGCACTAACTGCCGAAGATAAAGCTTGAAAATGTGTAACTTCACCTGGGTCTGTTGGTTTTGAATATTTTCCACGTAGAACAGGGAAGGCATGTGTGAAAAGTCTTAAATTTACAAAGCCCAGCCTAAGCGTAAAAAATACCGCACCAATAATTAGCCACATAATTAAAAATGGAGTGCTAACGATTATGTCACCAAATAAGCTGCTTTGCATAGCGCTTATAAAGCCAGAGTTGCACTCAGTTTCACTATCACAAAAAACATCTTTACCTGTCGCGAATAAAACCGCACCAATATATTTGTTTAAAGTTTCTACAGTCGCTGTTGCATTAGCTTTTATAGTTTTGATGATTCCATCATTTGTAGCTGGTGTAGAGTTGTTAGCTTCTTCTTCAACACTATTTGCCATTTCTATCACTGCAACATCTTGCGCTACTGATGAATATGGTGTGAGTGAGAAAAAGCTTATTATTGAAACTAGAAGAAGAGTAGAAAAAATCTTTTTAGAAAACATAAAGCCAATACATTAAATTTAAGTAATGACTAAACAACCAAATTAATTAATGCTTGGCAAGTTTTAATTTGCTCGTGTCATTCCCTGAATTTTATTTTTAAAATTCTAGGGGAATCTAGATACTATTAGATCGCCCATAATCGCATGGCGATTCAGGCGATGACACAATGTTATATTCCCTACAAACCTAAAACGTCAATCATGCTATATAAACCATTTGGTTTGCCGTTACCCCCTTTGCCTGCCCAAAGGCATGCACGAACTGCACCTTTTGAGAATACCCTTCTGCTACTTGCTTTATGAGTCAGCTCAATCCGTTCACCTTCAGTTGCAAAAATAGTTGTATGATCGCCAACAACATCACCACCGCGTAGTGTTGCAAAACCAATTTCACCACGTGGGCGTTCACCAATTATTCCGTTACGTTCTTTGCAAGCAACTTCATCTAGATCTACACCGCGACCTTTCGCCGCCCCCTTGCCAATGCCGAGTGCAGTTCAGCAAGGTGAGTACA
>CAYGRX010000207.1:0-2740 GCA_964352365.1 uncultured Rickettsiales bacterium | reverse complement strand
AATGAATATTCTGATATTATCAAGCCATCACGTGCAACCCTTTCAAAAAGTGCTTCATTATCTTTTGGGTATATGTTGTCAATTCCACCGCCAATAACCCCAATTGTGGGAATTTCTTTGTCACTAAATTTATCACTTTCCAATGCGCCTTTGTGGCTTGCTGTATCAATACCTTTCGCTAGGCCCGACACAACACATAATTTACTATCTACCAAATCCTTCGCGAGTTTATATGCAAGGCTAACGCCATTTGCGGAGCAGTTCCTTGCTCCAACGAAGCCTATAGTGTTATTTGATACTTTTTCAATGTCACCACGGTAGCTTATTATTATTGGTGGGTCGGTGCATTCCCTCAGTAAAGATGGGTATCTTGAATCAAAAATTGAAATTATATTTGCAGTTATTTTATCATCAAAATTTCGGGTTTTCTCTAGTTCATGCTTTACGCTTTCCAAGCTTGCTAAATAATGAATATTACCATTTTTACTTAAAACCCTACTTAGTTCATTTAAGATTCTATCAAAATCTTTATACTGGTTGAACAGTTTTTGAAATGTAATTGGGCCAATATTTCTAGTACGCATTATTTGCATAATCTTTAGTAGATTTACATCATTTGTAAATTCTGAATTTATGAATTTCTTATTCACAAGATTATCCTTATTAATTTTTAATCCTTTTTAAAACTACCTTCTTTGCCATTTAATAGGCGCGCAATGTTTTTATGGTGTTTTAAGTAAACCAATAAACTCAAGACTATTGCGAAAATTAAATATGGTTTATTTCCTCCTTCAATAAGGAAAAAGTAGAATGGCATAAGTGTAAATGCTAATAATGCTGCCGCAGATGAAATTTTAGTTGCTTTGAAACAAGCTCCCCACGTTGCAAGGCAAAGTAGCCCAACTACTGGGCTTAAGCCAACTATAACGCCAACTCCACTAGCAACACCTTTTCCACCCTTAAACTTTAACCATGGTGTGAACATATGTCCTAGAACTGCTGAAATAGCTATAATTGCAAGTGCCTCATAACTTTCGTGATGAAAATATTTAAAAATGACTACAGGTAAGAAGCCTTTGAAGAAATCTAGCCCAAAAGTTAATGCACCTAGTTTCTTTCCTGCAACTCTAACCACATTTGTTGCCCCAATATTACCCGACCCTTGTTCTGATATATTTCCTAAGCCATGAAATTTAACTATCAATAATCCAAATGGAATACTGCCAAGCACGAAGCTTATTATAAAGATTATATATTCGTTGAAACTAAACACTATGAGTCTATAATTAAATTAATAAAATAAGAATGAAGCTAAAAGTTC
This sequence comes from uncultured Rickettsiales bacterium, assembly GCA_964352365.1. Taxonomy (GTDB): domain Bacteria; phylum Pseudomonadota; class Alphaproteobacteria; order Rickettsiales; family UBA8987; genus CAYGRX01. The sequence continues at coordinate 1,419 of CAYGRX010000207.1, read as the reverse complement.
CATCAAGTTTAATCAAGTTTTATTTAATTAAAAGCCATTAAGTGGTATAATGTAGAAATAATAATGACAGGACCTAAAAACGATAATTTTCCAAATCAATTTTCAGTTTTCTACACCCATGATTTAAAAACTGGAAAGATATCTTGGATTGGCGATACACTGGCTATACTTGGTGCAGATGTTGAAAATATTGAATCAAGGCAACAATTTTTAGATCTTCTACATGATGATGATAAAGGTGCTTATGAATTTAATATGAGTAACTTTACTGATGAAATTTCTTGCCATTATTCAATAAAATGTGGTGATAAATATACTGCGATTAAAGAAGTTGCCATAAAGGTTGAAACCGGAAAACAAGATTACCTACAAGGTATAATTACAAAAAGTATTATCGTAGGTAACCCAGAAGAATATAATAAATATTCAATATCTAACAAATCTATACTTACTCAAAATTATGATCCTAATTTTTTGGATACAATAAGCTCTGCTTTTAAGAGTGGCTCTAAAAATGATGATAACTACATCTTAATGTTAATTTCAGTTGATAACTTAGCAATGGTGATGACATGGCAAAGCGAGGAAATCGCAAATGATATGATGGATAATATTCACCATAATTTATCAGACTTAATCCCCGGTGATAGTACATTATATAGAACTAGTATTGATCAGTTTGGTATAATAATTAAGAATCCAACCTCAGCTAATATTGACGAAATTGTTAACAAAATTAACTATGCAGTTAATGCATACAGGAACCCCGCATTACAAGATCCTGTGCATTTAAGACTTTCATTAGGTAGTGTTTATTTTCCCGTTGGTGTTACTGATGAATATGATGCAATTAATAAAGCTTATTTAGCGCTGACTAATATTAAGGGTAAAGATTCAGAGTTTTACTGTGATTATGAAGATGCTAAAAGAGAGCATATTGATGCGCAAAATGAGATGGGGCAACTTCACTATTTGCAAGAAGCATTCCATGAAGATCGTCTAGTTCTTGCTTATCAGCCTATTATCTCATGCAAAGATGGTAGCGTAGATTATTATGAATGTTTACTTAGAATTTCAGATGGCGAAGGAAATTTTGATTCGGCAGGTAGATTTATTCCTATTGCTGAAAAAATGGGTACGGTTGATGTAATTGACGAGTTTGTTTTAAAGACAGTAATTAACGAGCTTGAGCAAAATAAAGATCTTAAACTTTGTTTGAACGTATCTAACTTAACTACTTCAAACGATCAATGGTTGAAAATGTGCTCAGAGGCTTTGGCTGCAAGTAGTGTGGCCGATAGAATCTCAATTGAAATTACAGAAACTGCTGCGCAAAAAGACCTTCGTAAAACGGCGTATTTTACTGCAGCTATGCAATCTCTTGGTTGTAAAGTGGCTCTTGACGACTTTGGAGTTGGT
>CAYGRX010000206.1:0-2768 GCA_964352365.1 uncultured Rickettsiales bacterium | reverse complement strand
TCGCAGATTTTGAGAGTATTTAAACATTCTCAAGCTATCTGCCAATATATATCTAAGTTTTTAATAATACAAAAAAACTGTTGAATTTTCTTGCGTTTCAGCTTATTAAGCATCAGCAAAATTTGATAATTAAATCTTCTTTTTTGTGTTTCTACTTTACATTTATATTAGGAATGTAAAGTTAAGTGTATAATAATACATGGGCTGAAGCATGACGAAGTAGAAATTAAGTAGAGACGCAAAATGAGTAAATGGGTATATACATTTGGTAATGCAGAAGCTGAAGGTGATGGCGGTCAAAAAAATTTATTAGGTGGTAAAGGTGCAAACTTAGCTGAGATGTGCAAAGTTGGCTTGCCTGTTCCCCCCGGCTTCACTTTAAGCACTGAAGTTTGTACTGCTTATTACGATAATGGCAGACAATACCCAGCTGACCTTGATGGGCAACTTGAAGAAGGTGTAAAACATATTGAAAAAATTCTAGGAAAAAGCTTTGGTGATGCCACAAACCCTTTACTAGTCTCTGTTCGTTCTGGCGCTAGAGCATCTATGCCCGGTATGATGGATACAATTTTAAACCTTGGTTTGAATGATGAGACAGTTGCAGGTTTAGCAAAAATTTCTGGTAATGAGCGCTTTGCATATGACTCATACAGACGTTTTATCCAAATGTATTCTGATGTAGTTCTTGGTGTTGGGCATTATTTATTTGAAGAAATATTAGAACTTAAAAAACAAGATAAGGGAGTTTCTCAAGATACCGATCTTGATGGGACAGATATGAAAGAAGTTGCTGAAAGCTTCAAGGCTAAAGTACAAGAAGAACTTGGTAAACCATTCCCGCAAGATGTTAAAGAGCAACTTTGGGGCGCTATAAGCGCAGTATTTTCTAGCTGGATGAATGACAGAGCAAAAACATATAGAAAAATGTATGATATACCTGAAGCATGGGGTACAGCAGTTAACGTTCAATCTATGGTTTTTGGTAATTTAGGTGAAACTAGTGCAACTGGTGTAGCTTTCACGCGTGACCCATCTACTGGTGAAAAATGCTTCTTCGGTGAGTATTTAATTAACGCACAAGGTGAAGATGTAGTTGCAGGAATTCGCACACCACAGCAAGTTACTATTGAAGGGAAAAATAAACAAGATTCTGACCTTCCTGCAATGGAAGAAACCATGAACGAGGTTTATAACGAGCTTGTTGATATTTATAAAAAATTAGAAAATCATTATTCTGACATGCAGGATATTGAGTTTACTGTTCAAGAAGGTAAGCTTTGGATGCTTCAAACTAGAAACGGCAAAAGAACTAGTAAGGCTGCAATAAAAATTGCCGTTGATATGGTTAATGAAGGTTTGATAAGTAAAGATGAAGCTATTTTGAGAGTTGACCCTGAGGAGCTAGACAAACTTCTTCACCCAACTTTAGACCCTAACGCTAAAAAACAAATTATTGCAAAAGGTTTACCAGCAAGTCCAGGTGCGGCAGCAGGTATTGTTACTTTCACTGCAAATGACGCTGAAGAATTAGCACATAAAGGTGAAGATGTAATTTTGGTTCGCGCGGAAACTTCGCCAGAAGATATTCACGGCATGAATGCAGCACGCGGTATTTTAACTTCACGTGGCGGCATGACATCTCACGCAGCCGTTGTTGCCAGAGGAATGGGTCGACCATGTGTATCTGGCGCTGGTAGTGTACAGATTGACTATAAAACTAAAACTTTCAAAACTGGCGGAGTTACCGTTAAAGAGGGTGATAAAATCACAATTGATGGCGGAACTGGTGAAGTTATTTTAGGTTCTGTTGCAACTATTGACCCTGAGCTTTCGGAAGAATTTGAAACGGTAATGTCTTGGGCTGATGAAGTTAGGGACTTAAGAGTTAGAGCAAATGCTGAAACACCTCATGATGCATCAATTGCTAGAAAATTTGGAGCAGAAGGAATTGGCCTTTGTAGAACTGAGCATATGTTCTTTGATAATGAACGTATTATTTCTATTAGAGAAATGATTGTAGCTAACAGCAAAAAAGCTCGTGAAACTGCAATTGCAAAACTTCTTCCATTCCAACGCAAAGATTTCACTGAAATTTTTAATATCATGGAAGGTTTACCTGTAACGATAAGATTACTTGACCCCCCTTTGCATGAGTTTGTTCCACATAGTGAATCTGAATTTGAAGATGTTTCAAAAGCTTCAGGTGTTTCAGTTGAACAAATTAAACAACGCGCCTCTGAATTGAAGGAAGAAAACCCAATGCTTGGCCATAGAGGGTGCAGACTTGGTATTAGCTATCCTGAACTTTATGCAATGCAAGCAAGAGCAATTTTTGAAGCAGCGATTGATGTTAAATCAACTGGTAATAATGTTGTTCCTGAAATTATGATTCCACTTGTGATGAACGAGAAAGAGCTTAGCAAACTTAAATCTTTAGTAAATGAAGTTGCAGAAACTGTATTTGCTGAAAGAGGCCAAAAAGTTGAATATATGGTTGGTACGATGATTGAGCTTCCTCGCGCGGCTCTAGTTGCTGATAAAATTGCAAAAGAAGCTGAATTCTTTAGTTTCGGTACAAATGACTTAACTCAAACAGCGCTTGGTATTTCTCGTGATGATTCAGGCTCTTTCATTCCTGAATATATTAACCAAGGTATTTTTGAAAAAGACCCATTTGCCGTACTCGATCAAGAAGGCGTTGGACAATTGATTGAAATTGCAGAGAAAAAAGGCAGAAAAACTCGCCCTGATTTAAAGCTTGGTAT
>CAYGRX010000205.1:0-2783 GCA_964352365.1 uncultured Rickettsiales bacterium | reverse complement strand
TCAGCATACTCCTTTAGCTTTTTAAGTTGTGCAGGTAATGAGCAGCCAAAATCTTCTTGGTCTTTAGTAGATACTCTGGCAAATAAAATAGCATTTTTACTTTTTGTCATTTTTACCACCTTTCTTTGTTAGTTTTTTAGCATTTTCAACCTTATTTACAACCTCATCAAAGTCACTAACCTTCTGAATGTCTTGAATTTTCTTAAATTCTTTATATTCTTTTATCGCAAGTTGCTCCCCTAGTTTTTTGGATATTTTTCCTGCTCCTTGTAAAATATCCCTATCATTCAATTGTAAAAAGCCATCTAATTTTGCAATCCAATCCTTCATATACATTGGCTTTCTTTGTCTTGCCTGTAACTCCGCAAAAGACAAATACTGGTCAACAATTAGATTTAATTCCCCTAACTCATCTTCAAACAAATAGTTTTTAGCAATAGTTACATCAGATTGCGTTATTCTATCACCATCATAATATGTTAATCCCATATTAGGTTTATTCCTATCAGCCCTTTCTTTTATAATTTCTTGTGCAGTATGTCCGTGTATTGCCCAGTGCATTTTATTTTGAACAGTAGCAAAAAACTCTTTAGTTATTTCAGCCCCCTTATCATAATCTACTGATGTTGTGTATATATCGGTTATCTTTTGGTAAAAACGCCTTTCAGATGTTCTAATATCACGAACACGTTCTATTAATTCATCAAAGTAATCATCATCAGTTGGATTTTTTAATCTATTATCATCAAGTACAAAACCTTTGATAATAAACTCCCTCAATTTTTGAGTTGCCCATATCCTAAATTGCGTACCTCTATGAGATTTAACCCTATAACCAACAGATATAATTACATCTAGGTTATAAAAACTTACACTTCTTTCAACATCACGACTTCCTTCTTTTTGAACTGTCAAGTAATCCTTGACTGTTGAACTTTTATCAAGCTCGCCATCATCAAAAACATTTTTTATATGCAGACTAATATTTTGCTTTGTTGTCTGAAATAACTCCGACATTTGCAACTGACTTAACCATACAGTTTCATTTTCAAGTCTAACCTCTATATGCGTTTCAGCATCATCTGATGTATAAATTATTATCTCTGAATTGCTTTCTTCCATTGTAATCTCCATTAATTATTATTGATAAGCTAAGTTCTTTACGGTTTCAAATTTTTTCATACTAATTGGCTCAAATTCATCTAGCTGCTTCTGTAAATTTCTAATTGCTAACCATCTAGCTGATTTGTTAGGGATAAGGCTCTTGCAATCGCTAATCATTCTATCAACTGTTCTTTTGCTGTTATTAGCAAAAACTGATTTTAAAGCCCCTGCACCAGATTTTTGAAGAATTGACATAGTACCTATTAATTGAGCTACTTTTGCAGGTTTTAATTTTGGATTTTCGCCTATGATAGATTCAGCCAACAGCAAAGGATTTTCGTTATTGATTTGCATTAGGTCAACCATCTTAACTTCCGCTAAAACCTCATCATAAAAATGCTTTAAAACCGCCTTTGATATATCTGCGCTATAAACACCTTCAAAAGTAATTTCCGCATCAATATTTAGCTTTGCAAATAAACTGCGAATTTTCTGCCTTTTGTTTAGTCTAATTTCAAGGCGTAGAACTTCCATTTGCTTCGGAAAATTAGCTTCAAATAAATTTTCTTGCAAATCAGATTCTGCTTCAAACGCTCTTTTATTGCCAACAGCCTTTGATTGATACAAATCCTTCAACTTGTCATACATAGCAATTTCATAACTGTTAGCGTGCCATTTAAGGACATGACCACCATTCCTATAATCAGTTTGATTTATGTCTAACCTTGCCCATAGCTTTAATTTAGATAGCTCATCTAAAATCATTGTGCATCTTGAATAATCTAAAAGAATAAAGTTTTTGGAATAGTGAACGCTTGATATTTTGGCACTTGCTAAATCTTCCCTGCTAACTTTAACACCCATTGAAAGCAATTTCATATGCAGGGTTGCAAGCAAGTTTCCAAACTCTATATCGCTCAACTCATCAAAGTTGTTACCCCTCATCAATTTAGGGGCAGAAAATTCTATACGAAGGGTAATTGCGAAACCAAAACCGTGAGCCTTTCTAAGTGTTGCTGTAAGTCTTGGTCTATATCCGTATTCTATGAAGTCTTTTTTAGTAGGGTTTTGTATAGCTTTTGCAGCTCCCCGCTTTCCTAGCCTCGGATAAGGCGGTTTAAAGAAGTTTTCACTAGAAGGCGAAAACAATTCGTGATTAGTTATCTCAAATTGATTCTGCTCCAACATTAGTACCACCGTGTCTATCATTTTCTATATTCTGCTCTTTGGCGGTATCTGACAAAATACTGAAAAAATCATATATAGCCCTGCTAGATTCAAGCAACTCTGATTCTTCAAGCTTCCCATCATATTCCCTAGTTAAAAATTCTTTTACATTTATTTGCTCTGGTAACTGCTGCATCATTTTATTTCCTATTCTCAAACCAGCTTTGCAATCTCTGCATTAGCTACTGGTCAATAAAGTTGTAAAATGTGCCTCAATCTCAAAGGTCACAAAAATATTTATTTCAAAACATCATCTTCATTAATAACAAACCTATGAGTTTTTCCTGCCTTCAAAGTAAGCCTACGCTTTTTATCTTTGATAATTTCAGAATTTAACTCATATTCAAAAAAGCCGTGTTTAAGCCCAGATGAAATTTCCTGCTTAATCTTGCTCCAAAATCTTTCTATTTCATTATCATTCATATAAATTCGTCAAGTTTACACTACACACT